>JAJYZE010000256.1 GCA_021800195.1 Acidobacteriota bacterium | reverse complement strand
CCATCGAGCTGTATTTGTTCTGGTACCGCTCCACCGTCCGCTTCTCCACCAGGTGGGCGATATCCAGCAGCATCTTGCCGCAGTCCATCCGTTTGCAACTTACCTCTTCGGCCACCGGCGAGAACATACGGTGCATCTGCAGCGAGAGGGCGCGCGCCCGTGACTGGCGCTCCCGCTGGCGTGAAGCCGACTCTCGCAGATGAGCCAGATACTCATGGCCCGCGGCTTGCGACGGGGAGCCGCACGGCTTCGTCTCCGGGCAGATATCGTTCAGCATCACCTTCAGGTGCATCTCGGCCATGCCGCGCAGACGTTCCACATTGGCCATGAAGTGCCGTTGGTTAGAGCGTACGGATCGGCGCAGCGCATCATCGTCCTCAAACGTCGTTCCGTAGCGGAAGGGCAGCACGGTGGACTGGGCAAAGCACAGCGAGATTACCCGCGCATGTTCGCGTGCCGCCGCATGGCCTTCCACCGCGACCAGCCTGCCGGTGTCCTCCGGCGTATGTTCTGAGACCACGACCGCCAGATCGGCGGCTGGGAAAAGAAAAGTTTGATTTCCAAAGAGTCCGGTTACCCCGGAGAGTGGCATCGGCCTTCTATGCCTGCCCAGTTCAGTAAATGCATTTCGTTCGGTAATGCAGTAAGCGTACCAAGCCATAACGTGTCTGTCGCTCCTGAGTTTTGCTACGCCCTAGCTCGGCGACCATCTGGCTTCAGCCATCTGATGCACGCCAAACAACCTGCTTCTCTCTGCTTCTTTGCGAACAGTAGAAATTGGGCCCTTGTGCGAGCAATCCAGCCGGGTTTCCTCAAAACGGTCTCAGCTAGATTGGTTCGACGCAGATACTATGCCCATCGAAAGACGATTGGCAAGGACCGCGCCCAGGGGTCACGTCAAGCCGGGCTCAAGGCCGCCACCCGGGTTCCTTCAGCAGGGCCTTCCCCCTGCCGTGGAGAACCGGCCGCCAGTCCCTGGCCGATTCCCTCCGGCTCCCGTTGGCAAGCGGCGGAGTTGGCCGGGTCACCTGCTAAACTAAGCAGATGCATGGGCGGTGGGCCCAACCATCTCTTGATAGCCCCAAGGACGGAACGTTTGTGGACAATGCAACCAAGCGCCAGTTGAAGAAGCAGGACCAGTTTGTCGCCCTTACTGAAACCGGGGTCCACTGGGCCGAGGAACACCGCCGGCAGGCCATCCTTTACGGTGTCATCGCCGTGGTGGCCACCATCGCCGTCGTCGCGGCTTATACCCTCTTTCAGAATCGCTCTTCGGCTGCCGCCACGGCCTTTGGTCAAGCCATGCAGATCTACCAGACACCGCTGGCCAGCGCCTCGACGGAACCGATTCCCGGAGCCAAGTACTTCCCGGATGCGAAGACTCGCGCGGCTGCCGCCCTCCCGGGATTCCAACAGGTCGCCCAACAGTACGGTCTGACCAGGTCCGGACGCCTGGCCGAGTTTTTTTCCGGTCTTGCTTGTGAGGACCTTGGAAGGACCGCCTGTGCGGAGACGGCCTTCCAAAAGGTGGCCTCCGGATGGGACAGCTCTCTGGCAGCTCTGGGGAAGGACGCGCTGGCTGATCTGGATCAAAAGACAGGGCAGGACGACAAAGCTGTCGCCATTTACAAAGAGCTGAGCAAGGGCCATGCCTTGACGGTACCGGCGTCTCTGGCCCAGCTCCAGCTCGCTGAACTCTACCAGTCCCAGGGCAAGACGGATCAGGCCCGGCAGATTCTGGCCTTGCTCAAGGACAGGGACAAGGATCCCAACGGCCGTCCCGGCGCCGCTGCCGAAATCGCAAACCAGAAGCTGAACCCATCCTCCGCTGCCGGCGCGGGAACCCCGGAGTAAGCCGCTTCTGCTCGCCTCCGGCATCTTGTCCACAGCGACGCTTCACTGCTCCTGATCGCCATCCAGACGGGACAGGAGCGGAATCTCGAGTTTCCAGACCGCCCCTCATCTCGTGGCTCCCTGCTCGCCGTCTATCCTCCGTGGCCGGCGCGGGCGGATCCAGACCGGATGGGAAGTGAGATCTCCAAGCGGAAAGATTGGGCCGCGCCTCCGCCGGAAGCCTATCCCCGGGCCTTGGCCTCAGGGTGAGTCCGGCTACACCGGTCTCCAGCCTGGGATAAGAGCTCGCGCAACGAACCTCCTCCAGCCGGCGTCTGAGTGAGTAGCTGTTCCCGGAGGCGTGATGGCCCAGGCCAAAATGAAGAAGAGACACCGGACGCCGCACGCTGATAGTCTCAGAGGAGAACTCAGATTGCGCCGAAGGCCGGTTGGCTCATAGAAGAAGAGGAAGACGGATGACGTTGGGAACGCAAACGAAACGGGTAGCCAGCCGAGCGGGAGGTATGGCGCTGCTTCTGGCCGCCGCAACAGCACTGGCGCCGGCGCAGAGTGCAACACCGCCGGCACAGACGCAGCAGAGCGTTCCAAACGCTCCGGAGCCCCAGGCGTTGCCCGATCTGAACACTATTACGCCGGTCAACATGGCCCCAGCTCCCACTTCGGTCTCCGCGCCCATCCGTCCGGTAGCCAAACCCGCTGCTGCGGCCGCGGCCGAGGAGGATGAGGAGGAGGATGAGCAACAGGGCCCACCGCCGGCCAGCACCCAGAGCGCGCTCAATACCCTGAGCGTCCACGTGCAGTTCCATGAGATTCCATTCCTCGTCAAGGACTCCAAAGGGAATCTGGTTCCCGGCATTACCTGGCGGGATGTCCGGGTGTATGAGAACGGAGTGAGGCAGCAGATTCGCGTGTTCACCTCCGACCCCGCGCCGCTGGCCGTAGCGCTGGTCATCGATCAGGGCGTCACCCATGACACGATGGAGAAGATCAACGACTCTCTGGATGCGCTGCAAGGCGCCTTCTCTCCCTGGGATGAGGTCTCTGTTTTCACTTACAACGATGGCGTCACCGAGCAGACCGCGTTCACTGCGGCGCAGAGTCCGCGGCTGGGCGCGGTGCTGGACAACTCCAAAGGCGTTGGCCGCGATCCTCTGATGGGATTGACCGGTCCCCTGTCCCATGGCGCGGTGATCAACAATATGCCCATTGATGGCGTTACCGACTTTGGCCATCAGCCTGGCACCCTTGCTTTTACCGTACCCAAGGAGTACCACACCCTCAACGACGCTATTCTCAAAGCGGCCAAAGAGGTCTCCACGGCGCCACGAGGACGGCGAAGAATCATCTATGTGATCTCCGACGGCAAGGAGTATGGCAGCCAGGCGACCCAGAAGGAGGTGATCCGGTATCTGCTGACCAACAACATCTCCGTGTGGGCCACGCAGGTCGGCGACTCCGCCATTCCGGGTGTGGGATTCCTGGACCGGATGCATATCCCCCTGACCATGCGCGACGATGTGCTACCCACCTACACGGCGAAAACTGGCGGAGAGTTTGACTCCGAGTTTCGGCCCAGAGGAATCGAACAGGCTTTCATGCAGATCACCAACCAGATTCGCGCTCAGTACACCGTTGGCTACTACACCAACGCCAACCCCTACGACGAGAGCTATCGTCGAACGGAGATTCGGATCCTGCGGCCGGGGCTGACGATCATCTGCAAGGACGGATATTATCCCTCGGCTGCCGACAATGCGCAGGCGAACCCGGTGCATCAGGCGGCGTCCCAATAAAGCCAGCCCCGGGACGCACTCCGGTTCTCCCCATGGCGTGTGCAATCCCTTCCAACGCGCTACTTGCGCTCTTCTCCGCCACCTCCTGGGGCGGCGGAGATTTTTCCGGAGGCATGGGGGTGAAGGCTTCCGGCGGCCAGGCTCCGCAAGCCGTTCGGTTTGTCCTTCTCGCCCACCTCCTCAGTCTGGTGGCGCTGGTGTCCATGGCGCTCTGCTGGACGGGTATTGCCTCCAGAAAAGACACCCATCAAGCTCAAGACTCCTCCGTCCACTATCAGGCAGACCGCGCCCAAGCCGCAGATCACCCCTGGCGCCCGGTACAACGGAGCCGGATTTGGCGCGCTTCGCGGCGGGGCATGCCAGCGGGGCCGGACAAAAAGCAAATTTTTCCGCGGAGCCTCTCCGCGCTGACTCCGCAGTTCGGCTCGGCTCCAGGTTCGCTCGGCCAAGCCGCGGCCGCTCTTTGGGCCATTGTGGCCGGTCTCACTGGCGCTCTCGGGGTGGTGACCTTTTATATCGCTCTGAGCCGCGGGAGCATGGGAATCCCCGCGGCTCTCAGTGGGTTGCTGGCGGCCGGAATCCCTGCGCTGGCCTCCAGCCGGATGGAGGGCGCGCCGTCCCATCTGAGGCTGGCGGGCTTTGCTCTGGCCGGCGGAGCCATCTGGCTCATTGCGGCCGAGAACTCGTCGCAAAGGGATGGCTCCCGCGGCAGCCTGGCGCCGGCTCTATTCTCCGGAGTGATGTTTGGCGTGTACTTCATTGCTTTGAAGATGGCCAATCCTCTGGGCTTGATCGCCTCCATGGCGATCGCCAGATTCGCCAGCGTCACGCTTTGCTTGCTGGTCCTGGTAGCGCTGGCGGCCGCCCGACGATGCGTCCCGGCTCTGCGGCCAACACGGCAGCCGGCGCCAGAACTCAGCATCCATCGACCCGCAGTCTGGGGATGGGCGGGCGCTGTCGCGCTGCTGGATACCGGGGGAAATCTGCTGTTCATGGCCGCAACTCGCATGGGGAGGCTGGATGTTGCCTCTGTGCTTGCCAGCCTTTATCCCGCCGGAACCATCCTTCTGGCCGCTTGGGTGCTCCACGAACGGCCCACACAGCGCCAGGTCGTGGGGATGATGGCCGCTCTGGCGGCCGTCATCCTGATTACCCTGCCGGCATAACGCTCGCCGCAGGGCCAATGTCTCCAGAGCCGCTCAAGCCCTTTCCTCGTGCGCCTTCTCCCGCGCAAAGGTGTCCCAATGCCCG
>JAJYZE010000255.1 GCA_021800195.1 Acidobacteriota bacterium | reverse complement strand
CCACAAAGTAACGGGCCACCGTGCTGACAAAGTGTTGCGCGTTCCCCTTCGTGGCCACATTGCCCTTCAGAATCTGTTCAAAAGGAATATCCGTGCCGTACTCAGTTCGCGTGTCATCCGCATTCTGCGAAAGAACCGTACCGGATAGATTGATGCCCGCAAATAGTCCCTTACTCCGGGAGTAAGTGAGAAATTCCGCATTCAGCTTCCAATCCGTCGCAGCCGCTGCATTGCGGCCCACCGGTCCGGCGGCGGCAGAAGCATCCGCGCCCAGCTTGAACTTGTTCTTCAGCATGTCCTGCAACCCGTGCCGATCCATCGCCACGAGCACCAGATCGGTCGACTGCCCGCCGATCTGAAATCCAAAGCTCCCGCCGGTCAGTTGCACAAACACCGGCGCGCTCCATCCGCGAGGCGTGCGGCAGGTCGCCACTCCCTGTCCATACTGCGCCCCAAACACAAAGGCTGCCTTTTTGTACGCTGGAACTACCACCACGCACGATGCCCTTGCCAGAATCGATTCCGGAATCGAACGGTCAGGAGTCGCCATGATCTGCTGAATCACCTCGGCTGCATCGGTCAATCGTTCCGTCAACTTCTTCATCTGCGCCTGTGCAGAAACCATACTTCCACACATCGCCAAACCACAGACAACGCTCATCAGCTTTCTCATGCAAACCACTCCTGTTTCTTTGAGTTTCACTGCTAGTTATTACCCACCGTATGATGGACCCCCAAGACCGCGGAGTTGTACCCGACAAAAAAACGGGCTGCGGAATCGCGCATCAGCAGCGCCCGCAACCCCAATTCTCCCAGGTTTGTACTGGATTTACTATGAGCTAGGACATCAGAGGATTACAAGAGTACCTAGTAATGTAGACCTTCGAATGTTACTTTTGTTGCTAGACCGTGAGATTTTTCTCCTGCGCGCTCTCAACCCGATGCGAACCACCTACTCCCGTTGTTGTTCACTCTCCTCCACGGCCCTCAGGGTTAACTCCACCCGGTTCTTGGCTCGCGTCTTGCGCAACATGCGGCCCAGGTGAGCCTTGACGGTCGCCTGCTCAATCCCCATGGCGGCGGCAATCTCGCGGTTGGACCGGCCGCTCATCAGCAGGTGCAGCACCTCGCGCTCCCGGTCGGTGACCATCTCTTCAATAGACTCTTGTTGAGGACTCAGAGAGCGCAACAGCCCGGATGCCGCTGCCGTTCCAGCCTCCACCAATCTGGCCAGGACCTTGCGGGGTGCCCATATGGATCCATCCAGCACGATCTCCACAGCCATACGAATCTCCTTTTGACCAGCGGTTCGCAGCAGGAATCCCTTGGCTCCCGCTCCGATCACCGCCTGGATCTGCTCCGGCGTCAGTGGATCTCCCATCAGAACCGTCTTCAAACCGGGCCGTTCCCGGCGAATGCGGGAGATGGAGTACAGCACGGCATCCAGAGGTTCTTGCAGGTCCAGCAGCAGCAGATCCAGACTTTGGCCCCGCGACCCTTCAGCGGCCCGATCGGGTGCCTGCTCGCAAGACGGCTGGCCAAACAACTCTTCCATCCGGAGCGGGCGCACCTCGCCATCCCCGCTCTCATCGAGGATGGCGATCAGTCCCATGGAACGAAGGGAATCTGCCGCTACAACACCGATCTTCGCCTTCCCTTCCGTCTTCACAAGCAACAACTCTCAACTGCCATGGACTGAGTCTCTCTCCCATGCCCGGCTTGGATTGGATCTACATATTCCAGCGCTGCTCCAATTTCCAGCGCTACTCCAACGCGCAGAGCCTCCATCCAGCTCCGCTGCTTAAAGCTTCGGCAACACGATCCCCTGCTGCTTCTGGTACTTCCCCTTGCGGTCGCCGTAGCTCACTTCGCAGATCTGGTCGCTCTGGAAGAAGAGAATCTGGCACAACCCCTCGTTGGCGTAGATGCGCGCCGGCAACGGGGTGGTGTTGGAGACCTCCAGCGTGACAAACCCCTCCCACTCCGGCTCAAACGGCGTGACATTGACGATGATGCCACAGCGCGCATAGGTACTCTTGCCGACGCAGATGGTCAGCACATCGCGCGGAATCCGGAAGTACTCCACCGAGCGCGCCAAGGCAAAACTGTTGGGCGGAACGACGATACTCTCCGCCTCTACCGAAACAAACGACCGCTCGTCGAAGTTCTTCGGATCGATGATGGCGCTATTTACGTTGGTAAAGATCTTGAACTCGTTGGAGACGCGCAGATCATACCCATACGAAGATAGCCCGTAGGAGATCACTCCGTCGCGCACCTGCTTCTCACTGAACGGCTCAATCATCTTATTCTCGATGGCCAGCTTCCGAATCCATGTATCGCTCTTGATCGACATCGCCCTCCCCTTCACCCCCGCCAGAATCCCCCAACCTGGTCGAGAATGTCCCTTTCTAACCGAATGACTGCTTTGGATTGCATCAATTTTTGCGTCACTTCGAGCCTATCGCAAAGCACGCCATCCTCTCCGCCTCCGCCGTCGGATTTCGACAAGACCTTCTGAGGAAAATTGACAACCAAAACTCGTCTTTCTACCATCGCATTGTAAGGCGCTGGGTTCCACTGCGCTCCAAAGGCAGGGTTGCGCCGTTGGAGCCTCCCCGGACTTCATCAGCAGGAAGGCGACCACCATTGATCAAACAGGACCTTATCCAGCGCGTAGTTGAGCGCACCGGACTTCCGCGGACCAAGGCCGAGTCCGCAGTAGACGCCATCTTCGAAGCCATGAAGAAGGCCATGGAAACCAGCGACCGCATTGAACTGCGCGGCTTCGGCGTATTCACCGTCAAGCCGCGTAAGACCGGCGTAGGCAGGAATCCGCGCACCGGCGCGGAGGTGGCCATTACTCCCGGCAAAGCCGTCCGCTTCAAGCCCGGAAAGGAGCTCCAGGCCCTGGGATGGGCTGGCCAATAGCTTCACGGAGCGCCCATAATATCGATAGCGCAAAGAACCCGCGACGATTTCCGCCCAATAGGTCAAGAGGATAACGACACCCCTTCATGTCTCCTCGCCCCGGCATGGAATGCTCGGACTCCGGGCTCCTGGGATTCCCCGGGCTCTTCGGACTCCAGGGATCCTGGGTCTGGGATCCTGGGTCTGGGATCCCGAGCCTGGGATCCTGAGCCTGGGATGCTGGGTTCCTCAGATCCCGAGATCCTCTTTTGGGGGGCATTCCCAGCCCCACTTTGGCAAGCACCTGCGCTCAGCTCGCCTCCCATCTCCTTCTGCTGTCTTGCCGGCCCCTGACGCCAGGCAGCCGGTGCCGGGCGGCCCCGAGCCTCCTGCCCGAAAATCCGTTGCCGCATAGAGTTGCTGCGCTACTGTCGCTGCGGATTCACCTTGGAAGCTGCCCCCCTCTTACATCAGGTGCATCGGGTCCACATCCACCACCACGGATCGGCGGGGAATCCGCTCTCGATCCACCTCGCAGAGCATCTCGCGTAGAGCCGCAGCCAGCAAATCGCGGCGCTCCGCCCGCAGCACCAGATGATAGCGGTAGATTCGCTTCAATCGAGAGTTGGGCGCCGCTGCCGGTCCAAGAACCCGGATTCCCTCCAGATGACGCTTCTGGAACCATCGTCCCAGACGGGTTGACCACCCCAGCACCTCCTCGAACTGCTCACTTTGCACAATCACGTTGGCCAATACGCCGAACGGCGGGTACCGCATCGCCCTCCGGTAGTAGGTCTCGCGGGCTGCGAATCCGGTGTAGTCGTGCTCCCGGACAAACTGATTGACGTAATGTTCGGGCTGATAGGTCTGTACCAGCACCTTTCCGGGAAGATCCCCCCTGCCGGCTCGCCCGCTCACCTGAGTGAGGAGTTGAAACACCCGCTCAGCGGCGCGAAAGTCGGGCAGTCCCAGCGCGAAATCCGCACCCACCACCCCCACCAGTGTCACCCCGTGGATATCGTGCCCTTTGGCGATCATCTGCGTTCCCACCAGCAGATTGATCTCTCCGCCGTGCAATTGCCCCAACAGCCGCTCCATGTCGCCTCGGGAACGCACGGTGTCACGGTCCATCCGCCCGATCCGGGCAAAGGGAAAGATCTCCTGCAGCCGCTCCTCACCTTGCTGCGAACCGGCGCCCATGTAGTAGAGGTGCTCGCTCTGGCACCTGGGACACACTCTGGGGACAGTCCGCCGATAGCCGCAATAGTGACACTCCAGCCGCTGCCCCACCCGCGCCTCGCCCTTAAGGCTGTGTTCCTCTCCTCCCTTGTGGTAAGTCAGGGAAATTGCGCAGTTCTCACACTCCAGCTTCTGTCCACAGCTCCTGCACATCACTACAAAACTGTAGCCGCGGCGGTTGATCAGGATGATCGCCTGTTCGCCGCGCTCCAGAGTCGCTCGCACCGCCTCGATCAGCCGCCGTGAAAAAAGTTGCTCCTGTCCGGTCTCACGGAACTCGACACGCATGTCGATGGTCTCCACCGCGGGCAGCGGCCGGGCCTGAACCCGCTTCCGCATCTCCACCAGCGCATAGCGCCCGCGCTCGGCGTTGTGCCAACTTTCCAACGACGGCGTCGCCGAGCCAAGCACCACTGTACATCCCATCAGTTTGGCTCGCATCACCGCGACATCCCTCCCGTGATAGCGCGGCGTCTCTTCCTGCTTGTAGCTAGTGTCATGCTCCTCATCCACAACGATCAGCCCCAGATCCGGCAGTGGCGCAAAGACCGCCGATCGGGTTCCGATCACCACCCTCGCCTCTCCCCGGCGAATTCTGTGCCATTGCTCGGCTCGTTCGTCTGGCGTGAGCTGGGAGTGCAGCAGCGCTACCTGACCGGCAAAGGCCGCCACCATCTGAGCTGCTGTGCCGGGCGTCAGCCCAATCTCTGGAACCAGCAGCAAGGCGCTCTTGCCCGCCTTCAGCGCCTGCTCGATCGCGGCCACATACACCGCCGTTTTACCGCT
>JAJYZE010000254.1 GCA_021800195.1 Acidobacteriota bacterium | reverse complement strand
GGCGCTCAACACGTGTCGCTCAGGGGGTCGGCAGGCCGTTGCTTGGGGGTGGTTCGTTGGCGCTCGCATCCAGAGCCACCTTCCACTTGCCATGAACCTTCTTCCAGAAGGTGATGTAGCGGCCGGAGGTGGTGGTGGACTTGCCGTCCTTGCCGACGGCAGTGGCGTCATAATGTCCCCAGGTGAAGCCGGACTGGTTGTCGGGGTCCATCTGCGCTCCCTCCGCGTACCAGCTAAGTTTGTAGGTCGCGGGATCCCAGTTAGCGACCGCGGCGATGGCCGAGCGGCCCTGGACGGCCGGTTGGCCGTTGTTCAGCGTGATGCCGTCGTCGGCGAACCAGGAGCTGAAGGCTTTGCCGCCACCGGCCACCACGGCTGCGGAGAACTCCCCTTCCAGCTTGAGCAACTCAAGCACTCCGGCAGAGAGATGGGGCACCTTGAGGGGCGTGTAGGTGAAAGCGGACTTGGTGGAGTTGGCGAAGGGTGCGACGGATGGAGCGGCGGACGGGTTGGCCGTGCGGGGCGGGGGAATGCTGGGAGAAATGGATTGAGCGCACAGAGCAGACGGAGCGCCGATGGCGCCGAGCAGAAGAGCTGCGGCGAGTGATTTCATGAGCAAGATTGTACGTCCGGAAGGCGGCCGGGATAATCTCCTCTATGGCTGCGAATGCCAGCAGTTTGGATAGGGACTGGGGGTCTGGTTCTCGATGGTGGGAGAGTTGGCCGGATTGGTAGTGTTGGGAGGGTTGGTGCCGGGCATCGCCGGGTTGACCTGACGGCCGTTGGGATTGAGAGGCTCCGGCATCATGCAAGGATCAGGAACTGAGTTGGGTCCATAGGCGCGCTTCTCCGGGGATGAAAGAACGTTGATGGTGCGAAGCCAATCGGCGGCCAGTTTGGACCAATGTTCTTCCGGTGTGCCGGGTGGATTCATGCCGAAGCCGTGACCGCCGGTGGCGTAGTAGTGGAGCTCTGCCGGGATGTGTGCATGCATGAGAGCGCGGTAGTAGGCCAGGGCGTTGAATCCGTAACCGTGGTCATTCTCCGCCTGGATCAGGAAGGTCGCCGGTGTGTATTGATTGGGTTGGTAGGCGGGGAAGATCTCGGTATGGTCAGGCGGCATGGCGAGGTAAGCGGGGTAGGCGATGATAGCGAAGTTGGCGCGGGCGCTGATCTTTGTCTGGTCTTGAGAGGCCGCTGGGGCAAAGTCAGCCGGACTGTACTCGGGGTGGGTGCAGAGGAGGACGGCCAGGTTGGCTCCCGCGGAGAAGCCCATGACGCCTATGTGCGCCGGGTTGAGCCCCCACTGGGCAGCGTGGGCGCGAGTGATGCGCATGGCTTGCTGCGCGTCCTGCAGATCCATGGGATCGGCGGGATAGTGACCGGCCTCGCCCCGTGGCTGCGGGACCCGGTATTTGACCAGGATGCAGGTGATGCCGAGGGAGTTAAGCCAGTGGCATGGAGCCAGGCCCTCCTTATCCCAAGCCAGAATCTGGTAGCCTCCGCCGGGGAACACAAGCGCAGCCGCACCATTGCCACGGCCGCTGGGGAAGTAGACGCTAAGGGTGGGCACGGTCACGTTGCTGATCACGCCTGGAGGCAGATGGGCGACCCGGTTCGCTGGGAGGAGGGTCTGGGGCGATTGGGGAACCCCTTTCGGCCAGAGCGGCAGGACAGTTTGAGCGTTCGAGGAGCCGCAGACCGAGGCAACTGCGAGGAGGATCGAGGCAAAGAGCTGGTTACGCATCATGGCGTTTATAGTACGCTGACGGCCAGAAGTGCAAGTCTCGATGGTGAATGATGATTGAAGATTGGCCGAAGTGAGGAGGGGAATCGGCTTTGCCGCAGGGTGCGCGAGGGAACCAAGACATGAAGGGGGGAGAGCGGCCGAACGGCTTCTCCTGCTTGGTCTGTACCCGGGTTGGTACACTGGGGGGATGGGTTATCCGTCTCAACACAGAAGAGTTCTACCGCAGTTGTTTCGGAGGCACAGGTCCCCAGCATGAGTGATTTTCTTAGCCGGATTCAATCCCCGGCCGACATCAAGAAGCTCAACATCACCCAGCTTGAAGAGTTGGCCGAGGAGATCAGGGAGCGTCTGATCGTGAGTGTGGCCAAGACGGGCGGGCACATCGGGCCGAACCTGGGCGTGGTGGAGTTGACTCTCGCCATGCATTACGTCTTTGAGACGCCGCGCGACAGCTTTGTGTTCGATGTGAGCCACCAAAGCTACGTGCATAAGTTGTTGACCGGACGCGAGAACCGCTTTAGCACCATCCGTCAGCCGGGCGGGCTGAACGGCTTTATGCTGCGCAGTGAGAGCGAGCACGACAGCTTTGGCGCGGGACATGCAGGGACTGCGCTGAGCGCAGCCCTGGGCATGGCCGTGGCGCGGGATATGAGCGGAGGGGATGAGCATATTGTGGCGCTGGCCGGCGATGCCGCTTTCACCAACGGCATCAGCTTTGAGGCGCTGAACAACATGGCCTCTACCCGGCGGCTGATTGTGGTCCTCAATGACAATGAGTGGTCGATCGACAAGAATGTTGGCGCTATTGCGCAGTATCTGCACAAGATCGCCACCAACCCGGCTTATGCGAGCCTGCATGACCGCGCGGCCTTGCTGCTGGAGAGGTTTGGCGGCAAGGCGGCCAGACATATCGCGCGCAAGGCGGAGGAGGCGGCCAAGGGAATCGTGGGCCGAGGCATGATCTTCGAAGAGTTCGGCCTGACCTACTATGGGCCGGTGGATGGGCATAATCTGCCCCTGCTGATAGAGACCTTCGAGTTTTTGAAGAAGCAGCAACGGCCGGTGATGCTGCACGCACTGACCCAAAAGGGGCGCGGATTCCCACCGGCGATGGAAAAGCGGAAGAAGTTTCATGGGTTGGGGCCCTACGATCCGGAGACCGGGGAGACCAAGGCGGTGGGGCAGAAGACCTACTCGGAGGTCTTTGCCGAGAGCCTGATCCGGCTGGCGGATGCCAATGACAAAGTGGTTGCGATTACGGCGGCCATGCCCAATGGCACGGCGCTGGATGTGTTCCGGCCGCATCACCCGGAACGATACTTCGATGTTGGAATCGCGGAAGAGCATGCGGTGCTTTTTGCCGCGGGGATGGCCACCAAGGGGTATCGCCCGTTTTGCGCCATTTACTCGACCTTTTTGCAAAGGGCGTTCGACCAGGTGGTGCATGATGTAGCCTTGCAGCGGCTTCCGGTGGTTTTTTGCATGGATCGAGGTGGACTGAGCGGAGACGATGGGCCCACCCACCATGGGCTTTTTGATATCAGTTATCTGCGCGGCGTGCCGAACCTGATCCACATGGACCCCAAGGACGAGGATGAGTTGCAAGACATGATGTTCACCGCGCTCCTGCATGATGGTCCAAGCGCCATACGCTACCCGCGCGGCACCGGCCCGGGAGCGCTGGTCAAGCAGCGGCCCCGGGCGCTGGAGATTGGCAAAGCTGAAGTGCTGCAGGACGGAGACGAGGTTGCGATCTTCGCGCTGGGCAACATGGTGGCTGAGGCCAAGCGTCTGGCTGCGTTGCTGCGGGAGGAGGGATATAGCGCGGCGATCATCAACGCGCGTTTTGCCAAGCCTGTGGATGCGGACTGCCTGGCTCGATATGGGGTGCGCTGTGAGCTGCTGGTGACCATGGAGGACCATGTGCTTGCGGGCGGATTTGGCTCGGCCGTGCTGGAGGTGATGAATGCGCTGGAGATGGATCTGCCCGTGGTGCGGGTGGGCTGGCCGGATACATTCATCGAGCACGGCAAGGTGGAGTTTCTGCGCGCCAAGTACGGACTGACGGCGGAGGCCGCCATGTCCAGAATTCGTCCCTCTCTGAGAAAGCCGGTGGGGGTTTGAGGACGAAAGTTCCGTGGATGGCCGGGCCGCGCCCAAGGCCGCGCCGAAACAGGATGTAGCTTGCAGCCTCTCCCGTAGTTCTCGAGATCAAGGAGATCCCGAGGTGGGAGGTGAGCCCTTGGGTTCCGCGTGTTTGACAAAGCCAAAAAGCGGCCTTCCACTGGCGCTAGGGATGGGAGAGCCGACGAGAGTGCCGGGGCAAACAAACGAATGGGGCGAAGCGCCAAGCGAGGAGCGGGCTCGGACGCAGCCAAGCCGGCAGCGTGGTCTTTTGCTGGTGGGGTTGTTCAAACTTGGCAAGGCGATCTTCTTCGCTGCCGTGGGCGCCGGAGCGCTGCATCTGGTCAACCGGAATATGAGCAGCGTGCTGACGCATGGGGTCGATATTCTGGGAATCGATCCGGAGAGACACTTTGTCTCCGTTCTGCTGCAGCACGTTCAATTCATTGACCCACATGAGATGCGGAAAGCCGGCCTGCTTTCTTTCCTGTACGCAGCCGTCTGCGTGGTGGAGGGCGCTGGACTGGTGTTGAAGAAGCGCTGGGCCGGCTACCTGACGGTGATTCTCACCGCGCTGGGGCTGCCTTGGGAGGGATTTGAGCTGCTGGTGAAGTTCTCCACCTACAAGCTGGCGCTGCTGGCGATCAACTTTGGGGTCTTGCTGTACCTGCTCTGGATTTTGAAGAGGAGAGAAGCAGACGCGAGCCTGACTCTTTGAGGTGGGCCAAGGTCCAGACGCGGGCCCGAACTCCCGCAACGGCCCTTGGGCCCTGCCGCCTGCGCCGACCGAAGGGCAAAACCCCGTCAGAGGCTGGGCCGGCGGTCTCATCCAAGGCCTGGGCGAGCCGCTTGAAGCTGGCCCTGGAAGGGCTTCTGCCGAAGGACAGATGACTCGTCTCGGAGAGGATCAAGACGGGGATCCTCTGGTCGCGGCGACAGGCTTTCGCTTTTAATTCGCCTACATCAGGCCAGATACGGCTGACAAGTAGCCAGGCAGGGGCGAATCAATGAGGGCAACACAATATGTTGTGGTGGAGTAGCAGAAAATCGCTACAGGATGGATTTTCCACATTTCCG
>JAJYZE010000253.1 GCA_021800195.1 Acidobacteriota bacterium | reverse complement strand
TTGGCCAGGGAGAAGACCTGAAAGCCTCCCGAGTCGGTCAGCATCGGCCGTTCCCAGCTCATGAACCGATGCACCCCGCCCAGCCGCCGAATCATCTCATGGCCGGGCCGAAGATAGAGGTGATAGGTGTTGGCTAAGATGATCTCGGCGTTCAGGCTCTCGAGCACTCCCTGCTCCACAGCCTTCACCGTGGCCGCGGTTCCCACCGGCATGAACACCGGGGTCTGAACCACCCCATGGGGCAGCGCCAGCTCCGCCCGCCGTCCGCCCGCCGCGCTGCCGGCGGCGATCTTGAAGAAAAGAGACATCGCCCCCCATTGTAGAGGGGGCAGTGTCTTCCATCCCCAGCCGCTGCCACCAGATTCTCTGCTTCAACGCCGGGGCCTTCGCCATGCGCCGCCTTCGTTGCACCGTAAATCCTCCGTTGCGAACCGGACTCCTGACGCATACACGATCCAGTCACAAGTGGGGTATGGATGCGGCGTGGGCGGCTGGCCCAGCAGTCCGCCCAGCGCGCCCAACGAACCCAGACCGGCCAGCGACCCCTGGCCGCTGATGTGGATGAAGGTCAGCTTCGTCGGCTTCACCTCCATGATGACCATCTCGCGGCCTTGCTTGTTGGGCAGCGCCCGGTTGCAGATGTCTGTCGACGATTGATCTTCGCTTTCATAGTTATGAAGAAAGCAGTTCCAGTCTCCAGACCGCAGCTTCTGACGGTAGGCGTCCACATTTGCCATGCTGTACATCCCCGGCCTTGGGTACTTATAACTGCGCACCACCATAAAGTGCATCTTCTTCGCCACCGCGCCGCTGTTGCCGCTCACCCTGCCGAGGTTCGCCCCTTGCTGTCGGCCGTCAGTCGGCCAGACCACAGATCCAGCCCACCGTGGCGCGCAAAACGTCTATGCTAAATCTCGAAGCCTTCTTGCCCCTCCCGCCACTCTTCCGGGGATTTGGGGATTCCGTAGTGGCGCTGCGGACGTATCTTGGCGGGAAGCGCCCCGGTAAGAACTGAAGTTTTTGCTCCGCCGGCTGGAAGGTGGTCCACCCGCTGTCTTATGACCCTACGCGAAGCTCTCACCGAAGCCTCAGCCTCCATCCCTCGCCGCGAGGCCGAGACGCTGCTGGCGCATCTCCTCTTCCGGGACCGTCCCTGGCTGATCGCGCATGCGGAGACGGAGCTCTCCGCCACGCTGCAGCGCTCCTACCGCTCTCTGGTGATGCGCCGCGCCGCTCGTGAGCCCATCCAGTACCTCACTGGGGCGCAGGAGTTCTTCGGCATCAACCTGCGCGTAACCCGCGACACGCTGATCCCCCGTCCTGAGACGGAGCTACTGGTGGAAGCCGTGCTCGAGTGGATTGCCGGCCAGCCCGATCTGCGCTCGCCGCGGCAACCGCTGCGCATCCTGGACGTTGGAACCGGAACTGGCGCGATTGCCATCGCGCTGGCCACCCATCTTCCGGCGGCGGCGATCACCGCGACGGACCTCTATCCCAAGCCTCTTTCGATCGCCGAGCACAACGCCGGGAGGCTGGGGCTGGCGGATCGAATTCTGTTTCTTCAGTCCGACCTGCTCGGCGCGCCGCACTTCGCCGCAGCGCCGCCGTTTGACGTCATCGTCTGCAACCCGCCCTACATCTCGATTTACGAAGCGGCCACCATGCAGGAAGAGGTTCTGCAGCATGAGCCGCATACGGCTCTCTTCGCCGGTCCCTCCGGTTTGGAGATCTATCAGCGCCTGATTCCTGCGGCGCACCAAGCTCTGAAGCCGGGCGGTTTGCTGGCTCTGGAGATCGGCTATGGGCAGAGCGATCCCATTCGCAGATTGTTCGAAAAGTCATCCAACAGACCCTGGACGGACCTGCGCATCCAGAACGATTACGCCCAGATTCCTCGCATCGCTTTGGCGAGCCGGGGCTGACTGCCCGGCTCGCTCCCTTGCGCCGCCGCACTGCGAAGTGGCCGCGCCGAGAAACCAGCGTCCTATTGGCCGGCCTGCGGCAGCGACGACAGGATGCTCAGCAGTGACTGATGCAACTGCCAGCATCCGAATACCGCCAGCCCCAGAGCGATTGCGGACTCCATCAGCGCCACCGGCAGATCTCTGCCCAACGCCTTCGACCAAAACATCCGCACACGGTACCCACCAAAAGCCCCGATGCTCGCTCCGATCAGGCCAAAAAGAACTCCGCCCGCAACCGGCTCAAAGACTGCGCGCGCGGCCAGGGCCCCCGCCATCGCCCCCAACACAAAGCGCGCCATGAGACCCAGCGGCGCCGTGCGCTTGGGTGCCTGCGGCAAGGTGTCTCCCACATACTCACCCAGTGCAGCCATCGTGAAGAAGATCACCGTCACCAGGCTCCCCACCCAGAGCGCCCATCCCGACTGAGGCAACAGGCGCAGCCACGCAAACCAACAGATGACCGCCATGGCTGTCATGGATCGCAGCCCCACCGTAATTCCCAACAAAACATACGAAAGAATCACCCCAGCCTCTTCCTCCTCTCCGCTGTGTTCCGTTCGCCGACCACGGCTTGGCCGCCAAGGACCCTTGCCTATCGTTCTATCAGAGGCCTCCTTCCAAGGTCGAGGCCCTCCGGGCGCCGGTTGGTCGGACCCTTCTCCGCTTGAGCTCTTGGCCGCTTTCAACAGGCGCAGCCCATCCCCGAGCCAAACCAGCTCCAAATCCACTAGACGGACAGGCCGGGGCTGGAAAGGGTTCGCTTTCCTCTCCAGCGCTCCGGCTGCCATCCCGCTCAGTGATTTTCTACGAGACGCTCGCCCAACGCATGCAGCTTTTCTCCATTCGACCACCGCGTGTAGAACATATGCCCGCCCGGAAACTCATGCACCGAGAGCTGGCTGGCGATCTTCACCGGCAGCTCATTTTGGGTCAGCAACGTCCCCATGAACGGGCAGGACAGATCATCCCATCCATGCACCACCAGCACATCCATCTTGGGGTCGGCCGCCATCGCCTCGCGCAGATCATCCACCGCGCCTTGGCGCAGCGTGGAACCGGACCGGTCCCAATCGCGGTTGACCTGGTAGGAGAGCGCATAGTACTGCGCGTCGGTCTTCCATCCCACCGTGTTGGTAATAAAATTCACCATCGCCGTCGTCACCGGAGCGACGATGCTCTCCAGAATGGGATCGTTGGACTGTTGATAGGGCGCATACGGAAAGGGATCAGGCAGGGTCACATTCGAGTCATACACGCTGCCGATCGTTCCTTGCTCCCGGTGTACCTCGCGCAGATACGCCTGCGTACTCAGGCGTCCGCCAGAGTACTTCACGAAGTCGGGGTCCAGCCCGGTCATCTGCGTCACTTTGGCGATCATGGCGTCCGTAGCTGTCTTGTCCGCCGGTCCTTTGATGAGCGCTTCGGCATAATCGCCCTCGGTATAGGCAATCACCGGCTGCATGGCCGCGTCGGTTAGCTTGTGCTGTCGCTCCAGGTACGCCGCCGTAATGGAAGGCAGCGTGATCATCCACGGAATGGGCGATAAGTTGCCATTGCCGAACGATGGATTCAAATACGGGCTCACCAGGAAGATTCCATCCATCGCCACGCCCAGCGTCGACTGCATGTAGTGCGTCATCCGCGGCACGCGATACCCGCCATAGCTCTCGCCGATCAGATACTTCTTGTCCAGAAGCCGGTCATTCTTCACCAGCCACTTGTAGATCACCAGCGACAAGTACTGAATATCCGGCGTCGGAGAGTAGAACAGCTTTTTGGCCTGCGCCTCAGGTACCAGAGCCCGGGAGAACCCTGTACCGATGGGGTCGATGAACACTTCATCCGTAAAGTCCAGCCAGGTTCCTGGATTATCGGTCAGTGTCGCCGGATCGCTGGCCGAGTCGCCCTGGTCGGCAAACGCCAGGTGCTTGGGGCCGATCGCCCCCATGTTCAGATACACGCTGGAAGCGCCCGGTCCTCCATTCACTGCAAACAGCACTGGCCGGTCCGCAGCGCCCTTCTCGTGATCCAGAACATAGGACGTGTACATCACGTCTCCGGTCGGCTTTCCCTTGTCATCCGTCAGCCGGATGGTTCCAACCGTTGCTGTATAGTGCAGGGTCTTGCCATGCACCGTAATCGTCTGCTCCACAGACTTGTCGGGTGGCAGTTCGATAGCCTTGATCTCCGCCGGCGTCAGCTCTGTGGCAGGCTGCGCCGACGCAGGTCCACTCTGCGCGTCTGCGCGCGGATGCTGCGCCGCCAGTGGCAAGGCCGCAGCCAGGAAGACGCTGGACAGCAACACCGGTCTCCACAGCAACGCCGGGAGCGGACTACGAAGCGATTTGAGGAGAGAGAAACGTTGCAAGCTCATGTCGCTTACTTTACTCTGCCCGCCTGTTCCTCCGCCATCCGGGCGGCTCATTCTTTGCGCTCCACCTCTCGGCCTCGCATCCGATTTCATGCCCGGCACTCGCGGAGAGCCCTGCCCCACAGGATCCCCTGGTCCGCGGACCAGACTTGCCGCCAGCTCACAACTCCTGACGTCACTCCCGCGTTGCAAAGCTACTTTGTCGCCCCACGTTCTGCCGGCACAATCTCAAAGCTCACGCCCTGAGCGAGAGGCAGCTTGGTCCCATAGTTGATGGTATTGGTGGCGCGCCGCATGTACTGCTTCCAGGCATCGGAGCCGGACTCGCGACCGCCGCCGGTCTCCTTCTCCCCGCCAAACGCCCCGCCAATCTCCGCGCCTGACGTGCCGATGTTGACGTTGGCGATTCCGCAGTCCGATCCGGAGGCGGAGAGAAACCGCTCCGCCTCCCGGATGTTCAAGGTAAAGATCGACGACGAAAGGCCCTGCGACACATCGTTATGCAGCGCAATGGCTTCCTCCAGATCGCGGTACCTCATCACGTAGAGGATGGGCGCAAAGGTCTCACGCTTCACCACCGGGAGCTGCGCCGCGACCTCCACCAGAGCGGGCCGCACATAGA
>JAJYZE010000009.1 GCA_021800195.1 Acidobacteriota bacterium | reverse complement strand
CGCTTGGCCTCTACCCAACATCCCACCTCTGAAGCTGCCCGATCCACCGCCCTGCAGGCGGTGTTTTACGCCTTGCTCATCGTCCCTGCGAGTCTCTGGCCCACATGGCTTCATGTCACCGGCATTCCCTACGCCGCGGCAGCCCTTGTTCTGGATGGTTTCTACCTCGCCGCAGCCATCCGCTTCCTCAGGATCATGCGTTGCCCGGACGCTCCGGAAAGCCGGAACCTCGCCCGCAGATTGCTTCACGTCTCGGTGATTTACCTGCCCCTGCTCTTGCTGGCCATGACCCTGGATGCTCGGGGCCGTCTCCTCTTTTGATCTTCCCTCCCCGATGAGATCTTCCACCTGAAAGGAACACGATGTCTGAACTCACCGCGCCAAATCCAGACTACCGTACCCATCCTTCCATCATCGCCGCCATCATCGGCATCAGCGCTCTGGCCTCGCTGTTCTTGGCCTGGCTGGTGTACTACCACGCACCCATTGACGCCTCGGGGACGCGCCTTGCCTTTCTTCCTGCACTGGATGCCGTGCTCAACGCGCTCTGCGCCGTCTTTCTAATCAACGGCTTCCGTTCCATCCGGAGCCGCCGGACCCAGGCGCACCGCAACAGCATGTTCGCAGCCTTCATCGTCTCCAGCGCCTTTCTGGCCGCCTACGTTGCCAACCACATCCTGCATGGAGACATGCTCTTCCCCGCCACCCACCCTGCCGCTCGGCTTATCTATCTCTGGGTCTTGCTGCTGCCGCACATCCTGCTGGCAACCATCGCTCTTCCCCTGATTCTCATCACCTTCTTCCTTTCGCTCACCGGCCGCTTCCCGGCGCACCGCAGGCTGGCTCGCTGGACCTTCCCTATCTGGCTTTACGTCTCTGTGAGCGGCGTCGCGGTCTACGCCATGCTCGCGGCCTATCGCAGGTAAACTTCGTCGTCGCCCTGCCTCTCAGCCTTGTTCAAGCTTCTATGCAGCCAGACACCCGCAAGCTTCTCGTCACCGGCTCGTCCATCCTGCTCGCAGGCGCGCTGGCTGCGCTTTTGATGATGACCGTCTTTGGCGGCGTTACCCGGCAGGGCCCGCGCACCAGTAGCGGATGGCTCTCCCTGATCGTGGTGATGGGCTGCCTGCCCACCAGCGTCTTTACGCTACTGCTGGGTCTGGCCAAGCTCGCCGGCGATCTCTTCGGCCGGCGCAAGGATACGGCCTCTCGATGATCGCTGCGGATGCGGGGTAAACACCGGCCTACTTGGGCGGCAACGCCACCATCACTCCGCCATCTTCAAACAAACGATTCTCCCCGCGGGGCAGCTTCAGCGCCGAACCACTACCCAGATCTCGCCGATAGATCTCTCCGTAATTTCCCGTCGCCGCGATCATCTGGTCCACCCAGTCATTCTCCAGGCCCAACCGCGACCCAATCTGCTGCGATCCCCCCAGTAAAAACCATAGCGTTGGATCCGCTGCCAAAGCGGACGCCGGTCCAACTCCCTGTCCATCTACCGCTCCTTCGGCCCGCAATGCCTCCGCACGCAAAGCATTGACGTTGGCCCGAGTCACGCCACTCTCCTCAGCCTGAACCAGCGCTTCCATCACCCAGCTCACGATCGCCTCCCACTGTCGATCTCCTTGGCGCACCGTAGCCGCCAGCGGATCTTGGGAGATTACCGCGCTCAGCAATCGCGCCGGCCGGCCGTGAAGCCCCATCAACTCTCCAGTTGCGGCCAGGCGCGTTCGATCTCCGGCCAGTGCTGTGCAGTTCCCGGTAGCGAAGGCGGCCTCCATCTCCCCCTCCTCCTGAAACGGAAACGGCACATAGTCCAGATGCTCGCGGGCAAACCACGCGCGCACACTCTCCTCCGTGTTGGTCTCCGCGATCATGCAGATCTTCTTCCCGCTTAGCTGCCGGGCCTCTGTCACCGCGCTGCCGGCGGACGCCAGGAACCCCACCCCATCCCACAGCACCGGGGAGGTGAATTGTAGATGCGTTCCCACCGCGTGGGTAAAGTCATCGGTCAACGTTGGAATCATCTCCACCGCGCCGGATCGTAGTCCCGCCATGCTGCTGCGGTCGTCAGGATAGCTCACGAGGCGGATCCGAGCCTGCGAGCCCAGCACTGCCGCCGCCACTGCCCTGCAGAGATCCGCGTCGAACGCTTCGCGGCTGCCATGCTCATCCGAGGTGGAGTACTCGGGCTCCTCCGCGTCCACCCCACAGGTGAGCACCCCCGCCGCACGCACCCGCTGGAGCGTCGAGACCGGCGTGACGCTCTTGGAGATGGCAACCCCGGAGGCGCACGCCAAAGCGCAGGCCACCGCGACGGTCATCGCCAGCGTGCCCCATGCGCCACGCTTGATCTCTTGGGGCACTATGGCGTCCAGCCTCCCGCCGTCGGTATGCCGGGGGAAGAGTCCGGCCGCGGATTGAAGTCCTCGGGAACCGGATTCGGCCGTCCGCTGTCCGTCGGCTGAATCTGCAGTACGCGGCAACCCTCTCCTTGGTCATGGGGGAAGCTCTTAATCTCGCTCACCGGGATTTCGGCATAGGCCGCGCTCAGCGCCGGCCGTTTCCCCTCCAGCCGAAGCACGTCGAAGCCCGAGCTCATATCTCCTACGCCGGGCACATGGTCGTCGGCAGGACCAAGATACGGCTGGCCCAGCTTCTCTTTGCCCAGCTCGCGCCCCTTGACCTCGTCGGGAAGATCCGCCAGCGGAATCAGGCCAAACAACTCATCCACAAACTTGATCACGGAACTGTGCTCGTCGGGCTCATGCGAGACCCCGTGAGCCACCGCATAGGGTGAGATCAGAATCGCCGGAATCCGGGGCCCCTGCTCCAGGGGCAGGCCGGCGGCATCATGCGAACGCACTCGAGGGCGAACGTGGTCGTACTCACCATCCGATTCGTCGTAAGTGATGATGATTGCACTCTGGCTCCAGTAAGGGCTCTCCGCGATCGCATTGATCTCCTGGGCCAGGAGCCCCTCGCTGATCTGGGAGTCCGAGTACCCCGGATGATCGTCGTTTCCAAAGAACACCTTGGCCAGCTTGGGGTCTGGATCCTGGGGATGCCAACCTTCAATGTTGCCGTACCCCCCACGGACGTAGAAAACGCCAGACGTGGGCAGTCTTCGCTCCTGGATGTCACGGAAAAAATCACTCAGGCCATGCAGGCGTTCTGTGGAAAGCGGATTATTTGCGACATAACCAAAGTACTGCGGCGCATCGTGATGCGCCACATAACCGTCGTGGGTGGTCTTCCCCTGGGGATCGTTCTGCTCGTGGTCGTACCCCTGCTGATACCAACCCCAGTCCACCGCGCTCACCCCGTGCCCGGCGATCTTCGCAATGTCCTCCTGCACATCCGGCAGATCAAAGGCTGGATCGTAGTCAGCCGCGGTGGTCGTCTTGATGGAGCTGCCCATGAACGACAGAGGCAGGCTGGCAAAGGTAAGGTTCTTTGAGATCCCGCCAAAGGGATGATTTGCCTGCGGCTGATGCAGACGGTCCGCGGTATCCAGCATCGATCCCCAGTAGGGCTGCGCATCCGTCACCATCGGCACGGTGGCTCCCGGACCGCGTCCACCCTGAGCCGCCTGCTCCGGATGCAGCATCCACTGCGTCTCTCCACCCTGACCGGCGATCATCGCGATGGCATTGGGAGTCGATGGCCCCACAATCGTATCCATGAAGTGGTCGAAGAGCGTGAAACGGTCAGCGTAGCGCCATAAAAAAGGCACCGTATCGCAATCCACATGGCTCATCACCAGTTCGCCAAACTGTTTGCGCTCCAGCGTTGGAACCTTGGATGGCCTGCCGGCGCTGATCGTCACACCCTCCTCGGTCAAAGCGTAGGCCGAGTTCTGCGCGACCCCGCTGCCATCCATGGCCATCTTTCGCGCGATGGCGACATGAGAGTGATTCACTGACGCAATATCGGCCGGATAAAGCGGTACTTTTTGCCCTCGGTTGTTGATCACCGTCTCCGGGATGCGGAACGGAACAATGGTTCCCAGCGTTCCATCCGTGTTGACGATGGTTTGGGTGTATCCGGCAACCTGGGCCGCATCCTTGGGGCCATCCGGTCCTGCATAAAGGCCATCGGCGCCAGGGTAGGTTCCAAAGTAAAAGTCAAAGGAACGATTCTCCTGGAACAGGACAAACACGTACTTGATGCGGCTCTGGATCAACATCATCTTGTCCGCATGCGAGATCGGCGGCTCCGCCGCTTGGTCAATCTCTTGCGACTTCACCAAAGCACTGGAGGCAGGCGCGATGGTCACCACGCGCGTATGCACCTCCGTCTCCCTGGCTTGAGCGCTCCGCGGACTGGAGCCCGGAGGACTCTGCAGGCCCGCAGGCGATTGCGGTGCAGCCGTTATCCCTACCCCGCTAACCACGAACAACGCCACAGACCAGCGCAACAAGTTCAAACTCCGCATAGGGCTCCCTTTTCAGTACGGCTGCAACTCCGCGTGTCGAGAACCTTCCCCATGGGCTGCTCTCCCCCTGCCTACGTTAGCCCCTGTCTTCTCCGATTGCAAACTCCTCTCCGCCCGCTTTTCAGGAACTCGCGGGCCCGTCTGTACAGACTTTCTTATCTGATTGAGAACTCTTGAGGAGTTGGGAAGCAGGCAGCGGATGAACGGAACATCCTCTCGGGGGAGCAAATGGTGGATGCTCTCGTCTCGCCAACGGCGCAATTTTGCCAGATCAGGCGTCCAGCCATGGCGTTATCCTCCCGGCATCCGCTTGTCGCTCTACCTGGCCATCTTCGTCGCCACACGTTTTCATCCAAATTTCGCCATCTGCCATCGGCTCGCAGGGTGTATTCCAACCAAGTGGCATCGTTATAGTATGATTCCGTTTGTATTGAACCGTGAGTTCGCTGCAGCCGTCCTGTTGCCGCACGGCTGGCAGCGTCTGAAGCGGTCAGCCTGCAAAAGATAGCCGAAGCGGACGCGAACGAAAGCGATCCCGGTCACTCGTGCTATAAACTTTCCATCATCCACCACACGGAGCAGTTTCATGGCTAAGGGCGTCAACAAAGTCTTTCTTCTCGGCAACGTCGGTAAAGATCCCGAGATCCGCACCACTCCTAACGGCATGACGGTCGCGAGCTTCTCGCTGGCCACCGCTGAGCGCGCCAAGGACGCCCAGGGCACTTGGACGGATAAGACCGAGTGGCACAATCTGGTCGCCTTCCAGCGGACCGCCGAGGTCGTCCGCGACTATGTCAAAAAGGGCACACAGATCTTTGTTGAAGGCAAGATCCAGACCCGTTCCTGGGACGACAAGGAGTCCGGCCAGAAAAAGTATCGCACCGAGATTCTGGTCAATGAGCTCTCCTTGCTGGGCGGCGGCGCGGGACGAAGCGAGAGCGGCAGCTCCGCATACTCCGCTTCCCGCTCTTCAACCTCCACGGCTCCCGTGGCCCAGAGCGATTACGCCGACCAGGGCATCACGGATGAGGATATTCCCTTTTAGCTCACGCCTGTTCCCTGCAGATAATATGGCCTCACGAACCGAGACTCAAATAGCCATCGCGCCATCCAGCCGGGGAAGCATTGGAGGTCGATGGGACCGCGATGAGATCTTGATGCAAGTTGCGAGCCATCGGCATCCATGTGTAGACTCCTCACCGCAGTCCACTCATTCTGCGGAGCCCCGCCCTTTCCTCATGCAACTTTCTCGTTCATCCGCCGCACTCCTCCTGGCTAGGTGCTGGGCTCTGTGCTGGATGCTGTTTGTGACCACCGGCATAGCCTCGGCGCAGCGCCACGACATGGGCTCCTCCCCACCCACCGCCCCGCCCTCGAAGTTCGCCACGCCCCGCCCGGTTCTTCCTGCATCCCCTGACCTAGGCGCGCTTACGTTTGTGACCGACAATGTCCCCGTCCCGGCTCCGCAGGCTCTGGCCGCCCAGTTGCGAGACTCCCATGACCTTACGCGCGCCGGGGCGCTGGTCGCCGTTGGAGCTCCCGCGTGGTATCTCGAACAGGGCTCCATCCCGACCCCTCACTCGGTTCGCCTCGATCTCCTTCCTCTGGGTGATTCCGGGAGGCTCGATGCCATTCTCACAGTGGAACTGGACCATCACATCGTCAGCGCCATTCTGTTACCCCGCCCAGCCAGGCTGCAAGCCGCGACAAAAGGGCAAAGTCCGGCGGATTTGGCCGAAAAGAGCCAGTCACCACCGCCGGCCCAATGGTATCGCATCGCCACCCTGATCGATGCCACCAGCTACGGCAGCCCCTCCGACAGCCTTCAGCGATTTCTGCTCGCCAGCCGCTCTTTGGTCGATCCGCTCCGCTACACTGCGGTCTACCACACCATCACCGCAGGCCCCAATCGAGACTTGAAGGAGACCGAGGTCCGCTTGCAAATCTTCTCGGGCCATGCGATCATCACTGCCGGCTTCACCTCCCGTCAGCGATCCTGTGATGACGCCGCGCAAGATCCCTGCGAGATCACCCGGCGCTGGCTTCAGCCCGATCCCTCTGATCCCCGCCACCGGTTCCTTCTCGTCACCGCAACCGGCTACCAACAGCGCGGCGAGCGGGGCAAAACCATTGCGCATACCAAGATCTTCGAAGACTCCCACCTGCGCACCTTCCTTTGCCAGCCGCTCTCCTTTTCCAAAGCTGCATTGCAGTTTGAACCTCTCTCCGGCCCCATTGCCTGCTCCAACATCCGCGACACTGAACCCGATCCGCCGTTACACTAAGACAGAATGATTGATGAAACCACCTTCCGCCAGGAGTCGGACAAAGCCTTGGGATCTCTCAAACAGGCGCTCTTCCGTGCTGAAGAGCGGGGCGGCTTTGAGACCGACGAGAAGAACGGCGTTTTGAATGTTCTCTTCGAGGAGAGCCAGGATCGATTCGTCTTTACTCCCAACACCCCTGTCCGGCAGATCTGGATCTCCGCGCTCTCCACCTCCTACAAGCTGGAGTGGAATCCGGCGGCCAACGCCTTCACCCTGCCCAAGACCGGCGAAGATTTGCACCGCCTGACGCAGCGCCTGCTTCGTGAACAGCTCCGCGATCCAGAGATGACCCTCTAAGGTATTTTCCAAGTGGAGACTCCGTGGCCAGAACGCACCGCGAACTTCGCATGGAGAAAACGCCCCAAGGAAGCGAAGGGGCCGCTCCCCATCACGCCGAAGCCCTTCTGACTCGTAACGAGCGTCCGCAAGGGAACCACCGGACCGCACTCCTCCTGGAAAGATCCTCCTTCCCCCATGCCGCTCCTCTCTGTCGCAATCGTCACCTTTAACGAAGAAGCGAATCTGGCGCGTACCCTGGCGGGCGTTCGCTGGGCAGATCAGATTGTCATGGTGGACTCCGGCTCAACCGACCGCACCGTCGAGATCGCCCGCCAGTTCAACGCCACCGTACTGGAGCGTCCCTGGCCCGGCTTCGCCGAACAAAAGAACTTCGCCATCGAGCAGTGTACCGGCGATTGGATTCTGAGCCTGGACGCGGATGAAGAGCTCTCCTCGGAGCTTCAGCAGGAGATTCGCCAGATTCTCTCGTCAACACCCTCGGTGGATGCCTTCTACCTCAAGCGCCGCAACCTCTTCCTGGGCCGCTGGATGCGCCACGGAGGCTTCTACCCGGACGCAAAACTTCGCCTCTTCCGCCGCAACCCTTCCCAGCATGCCGCCTTCGAACCGCGGCCGGTGCATGAGACCATCCAGTTCCACGGCCCCACGGCCACGCTCCAATCCGATCTGATCCACCACGCTTATCCGACGCTCGAATCCTACATCGAGCACATGGACCGGTACAGTTCTCTGGGAGCGCAGCTTCTTGTGGACCAGGGCCGCACCAGCTCAGGCATTCTTGCCTTTCTTGCCCATGTCCTGTTCATCCCGGTGCTCACCTTCAAGTGGAATTACGTCTTCCGCCTGGGCTTCCTGGACGGACGCGAGGGCCTGCTGCAGCACCTCTACCACGCCGGCTACACCAGTTGGAAGTACGCCAAGGCCTGGGATCTGGACCGCAAGCGTCACTCCTGAGGAGTCTCTGCGAAGGCCTTCATCCCTGGCCGGAGCAACATCGCCTGGAAGCACTCTGTATATTTGGCGGGCATGGAGCGGCGCTTCATGTCTCGGCCCACCACAAAGTGGACCGTCTCCCCCTCGCACAAGACCACCCCATCGGCAACTCGCAGCACTACGTAGCGAAATCGAACGATGGAGTCTCTCAAGCCCGCCAGCGAGGTCCGGACCACCAGCTCATCGTCATAGCGCGCTGGAGCCTTGTACCGGACCGTCGCCTCTGCCACGGCGATCAACGCTCCCTCGTCCCTCTCCATATCCTTGTAGTCCATCCCCAACTGCCGAATGAACTCCACCCGTCCCACCTCAAACCACACCAGATAGTTGGCGTGGTAAACCACACCCATCTGATCCGTCTCCGCATAGCGCACCCGTATCGGGGCTTCGGCATAGCCCTTCGCTACCACATCATCCACGGGGAAGTTCCTCAAATCGCTCATGCCCTCAGTCTAAAAGAACGGCCTCTACGCTCCTTCCCTCTCCTTCTTGTCCGTCATTGTCGCGGAGCTCCGTAACGCCGCTCCAGCTCAAGACTCATGCCTGCCAGCGGCTCCAGGGCTCCCAACGCCGGCAGCTCCGCGTTCACCCCCTGCAACACGTCCAACAACGTCTCCGTGGCCAGATTGGCTACCCCCGGGTCCTGGGCATACACACAGGCTCCCACGCCTCCCAGCGTGGCATCGAATCGCCTGCACCCTCCTTCATAGGCCGCGCGGACCTTGGCTGCCGCATCCGCCGGTCGCGCGCGCAAATGGACCCCCACTTCCAGGTCTTGGTGCACGTCCAGCACCAGCCGCAGCACATCCCGCACCAGCTCTGGGGATGCCGTACCTGTCGTATCGGAAAGCGAAACCTGGGCCACGCCCAGATCCACCAGCAGATCCACCGCGCTCACCACCTCGTCCACGTCCCACGCATCCCCAAATGGGTTTCCAAACGCCATGGCGACGTACGCCACCATATCCTGCCCATGTTTGTAAGCCAGCTCTCCGATCTTCTCCAGCTCGTCCAGAGCATCCTCCGGCGCCTGCCGCTGATTGCGCTCCAGAAACTGCGGCGAGATCGAGTATGGGAACGCCAGGGTCGTCACCCGGCCGCTCTTCAGGGCACGCTCAGCGCCCAACGCATTGGCAACCAGTCCAATCACCTCCACCTCCTCCGGAGCATCCAGATACTCCAGCACCCGCTCGGAGTCAGCCATCTGTGGCACCACCTGCGGGGAGACAAACCCCACCGCATCAATATGGCGAAATCCGGCCACAATCAGCGCGCGCAGATACTCCGACTTCACCTCCGGCTCAATCACCTTCCGCAGGCTCTGCCATGCATCTCGCGGGGATTCAATCACCTTGATCAAGTCAGCTTCACTCCTTGGTGCATCCGCTCGTCCCGCCGCCATCGCCCTCGTCGCGCTGCCGGCATCCAACCGCTCGGCAGAAGATCGCAATCTGCCGGACCCAGAACTTCAAGCCGCTCCCGCACAGAGACCATCCCGCACCAGCCTTGCTCAAAATAGTACGCTTGAGTGTATGACAGCCTGGTCCCTCACCCCGACCGACGCTCTGCTGGTCATCGATATGCAAAGGGACTTCCTCCCTGGAGGCGCCCTGGCCATCTCTGGCGCTGACGCCATTCTGCCCGGCATCAACACCGTCGCCTTCCGCTTCCAGCACGTCGTTCTTACCCAGGACTGGCACCCTCGCGGCCACATCTCCTTCGCGAGCACTCACCAGGGCAGAGTTCCTTCGACGCAAACTCCGGCCCTTGCCCCGGAGGGAAGGTTGATTCTCCACACTCCCTACGGAGTTCAGGAACTCTGGCCGGACCACTGCATCCAAGACACGGCCGGAGCCGCGCTCCACCCCGGCCTTTCCATCCCTCACGCTGAACTGATCCTGCGCAAGGGACTTCACCCGCAGATTGACAGCTACTCAGCCTTCATGGAGAACGATCACCAGACTCCTACCGGCCTGGCAGGCTACTTGCGGGAACGCGGCATCACCCGCCTCTTCTTCTGCGGCCTGGCCTATGACTTCTGCGTGGGCTTCTCCGCAGTGGCTGCGGCCCGTCTCGGCTTCGCATCCATCGTCATCGAGGATCTTACTCGAGCCGTCGATCTCCCCAACACGGTTCGCTCCATCAATACCGCCTTCGCCGGGGCTGGCGTGGTGCGCATTGGCTGGGCGGCGCTGGCCGAGGGCTGAAAGCAGATCTCAATCCCGGATCCCGCCGCGCGGAGGCTGCGCTACAGCCCCAACTCCTGGGCGTGAGCCTGCATCGCGCGCAGGCAGTTGCCGATGTGCTCATGCAGAGGAACTCCCAGCAACTCTGCTCCGCGGAGGATGTCTTGGCGCTGGACCGCCCGTGCAAACGCCTTGTCCTTCATCTTCTTCACCACGCCAGCCACCTCCACATCGGCAATCGCCCGGCTCGGCTTTACCAAAGCGCATGCGGTCAGAAACCCGGCCAGCTCATCGCTGGCAAACAAGGCCTTGTCCAGGTGACTCTCCGGAACTACGCCGGAGTACTCCGCATGGGCCAGAATGGCGTGCAGAATCTCCTCGGGCCAACCCTGCTCGCGCAGAAATTTCACCCCCATAAAAGGATGCTCTTCCGGAGTGGGGTGCCGCTCATAATCGAAGTCGTGCAACAGCCCCGCGCAACGATAGACCTCTGCCAGCCGGGCCGACTCCTCACAGTTCATCCCACAAAGCTTAGCCTTGCGGAGCCCGTAGCTCTCTGTGCATCGCGCTACGGCGAGCCCATGCTTCACCAAAGATGCGCTCTGCGTCCACTCTCTCAACAACGCCTCCGCCTGTACGGCGCTGAATCTCTCTTGGCTCTGCATCAAATCGCTCCCTCGTGGTCCCTGGCGGTGATCCCGGCTCCAGCTTCCATTTCTTTAGCAGAAATCGTGTACTACTTTGGTTCCGATGCCATTTTTTACCATCTTTCCGGCGGAATCTCCGGGAATACTCCTTGACTCTTTGGATGCGGGGTGTCACTCTAAGCTCATCGCTTGTCTTCGTTATCGGACACAAGTGGTCGGTCGCCCGCTCTGGCAGCCGTCCGCAATACAAATCTTATGGCAACCCTTATGCAGCCTGTACGCGCGATGCGCGCAACAGAGGCTCAAGAGGCTCAGCCCTTGGCAGTTCCCAACACGGCGGTGGCAGCATCCGCCCCTGAGATCCCGCAGGCAGCGCGAGAGGTCGTACGATGTGAAGCCTGCAAGCTGGTGCAATTCCGCACCGCTTCGGACGCCTGCCGGCGGTGCAAGAAGTCGCTCCTCCCCGAACCTCCCAAGGTGATGCCCGCCGTCGCCCTGGTGGCGGCTTCGCCATCAGAGGTTGGCGAAGCCGGCCCGCAGGTTGCTGCCGCGGTGCGCGATCTTCGCCACGTGCGCAATCTCTCCCAGCGCCAGCTCGCCGCGCGGATGTGCGTTCCCCGAACCTACATCTCCAAGATCGAGAACGGCAAGGCCATGCCTACGCTCTCCTCCTTGGATCGCCTGGCACGCGCCCTGCAGGTGGATATCTCCGCCCTGCTCCGCGACGCTCCCACCCGGCACCGTGACGAGACCGCTGTTCTGCTCAACGATCCCTTCCTGGCCGAGATCGCCAAGTACGCGCCGCACCTGAGTTCCACCCAGAAGGCGATCTTTCTCAATCACGTACGCGAGTTGTCCCAGAGCCATAACCGGCGCATGGCCTGAGCCCGGCCACCGCAGGCCGGCTCCTCCGCGACTCTCCAACACCGCAGCTCCACACCCCTCAGGGTGAGGAGCTGCGGTGTCTCTCCACCCGGCCACCAGCGGCAAGCTTCGCCGTCCCGCAACGCTCTCTCATCGAACTGCGGACCCCACCCCTTCCTCATCTGGCCGCTTTTCGCCCCTGCCTGGCTTCGAACCTCTTCTGCACACCTGTTTTCTCCTTCTCCGTTTTCAGCTATCGTCATATCCTAGAGATTGACCCGTGCGCGAAACCTATCCCAGCCGCGTCTATCAGCGCTCCAACCGGGCTCACGAACTCACACCCGAAGAGCGCGCGGCCTATGACGCGCTCGATCCGGCGCGCATGCCGCAACACATCGCCATCATCATGGATGGCAACGGCCGCTGGGCCGGCAAGAGAAGCCTCAAGCGCTTTCTCGGTCACCAACAGGGCGCTGAATGCGTTCAGTACGTTGTGGAGACCGCCTCCCGCATCGATCTTCCCTGGATCACCCTCTACGCTTTCTCGTTGGAAAACAACCTGCGCCGGCCGCGCAATGAAGTGAACTTCCTCATGAAGCTGCTGCGCAGCTATCTGGTCTCCAACGTCAAGCGGATGAATGACAACAATATCCGGGTGGCCTATATCGGCCGCACCCACGAACTTCCTACAGAAGTCCAGGAAACCATGCAGTGGGCCTCCGAGCAAACCGCCCGAAACACCGGAACCACTCTTACCCTGGCGCTCAACTACGGCTCTCGCTCTGAGATCGTCGATGCCGCCCGCGCCCTGATTCATAAACTCATCCTGGAGGCTCACCAGCGCGGCATCTCCGTCGAAGACATGCTCGCCGCCGAGGGCATGGATGAAGCCATCAAGAACCGCATCGACGAACCTCAGCTCGACGCCCACCTCTACACCGCGCAGATGCCCGATCCGGACCTAGTCATCCGAACCTCCGGCGAGCAGCGCATCTCCAACTTCCTCCTTTGGCAGATTGCTTACGCCGAGATCTTCGTTACCAACCGCCTGTGGCCGGACTTCCGCGGTATTCACCTCCTGGAAGCCATCGCCGACTATCAGCAGCGCGAACGCCGCTTCGGCGGTCTCGGCGACTCCTCCGACGAGGCGTTCTCCGACACCCTTCCCTCCACTCTGGATGTTCCGGTCGAACTGCTTCCCCGCTAAACCATTTCCAGTGCAGGTGTAACGCGACGCCTCGACCTCCATGGGCGTTTTCCCCAATGAAAACGCCACTGCACGCCCTCTCCGGTGTACCCAGCAACACTGAAAATGCTACAGAGCAAGGTACACCCCCTATCCTGTAGGACCGAAGCGCGGCTGAGAGTATGACCCTGTTCCCTCGCGGCTTACACCCGCAGATTCCGTATCCCCACTTCCTGAAGGTGTGCTTAAATAAGAGTTCAACGAGGAACTAACCCCAGCTTCGTTCCCTAAGCCTCTTCCCCGCGGTGCCGACAGCCCGTGAAGATCTCTGGGAAGGAAAGACGCTCGGAGAGCGATCGAAGGCCTCAGGACACCGGCTGGGAACCAGCCCTGAACGTTCTCGCTGGAACTCCTCCAAGGAGGCGGCATGAACCGATCCGTATTCAACGCTGCGCAGCCCCCACTCGGCTCTTCTTGGCCACTTCGAGCCTGTTTCGCCTTCAAACCATGGCTGGCCTCCGCGCTTCGACCGCAATCTGTGGGCCTGCTGCTCGCAGGCTTGGTTCTGCCTCTCGCCGGCTGCTCCAGCGATGGCACGACCTTCGGCAATATCCACGCAGCACCTGCCGTGGGCGTCTACGTGATCCAGAACAATGCCGCCTCCGGCAGCACGGCCGCCTCGGGGGAGATCTTGCAGTTCTCCACATCCTCCTCAGGAGTCACAGCCCCGCTCTCCACCATTGAGAACTCGAAGACCACATCTTTGGCCTACCTGGCCGTCGATGGCTACGGGGATATCTATACCAGCGCGGCCGAGGGCTCCAGCGGAAGCGCCATCCTTGAGTTCCCCGTTGGCTCCTCCAACAACGCGCAGCCCATTGGAGATATTCCCTTCAACTCCACCACCGGGCTCACCGGCATCAATGGCCTGGCCGTGGATGCGGCCGGCGACATCTATGCGGCCGGATTTGGCTACGGCGTCGCAGGTTTCGGCTACTCGCAGAATGGCTCAGTCGCCCCAGACCTTCTTCTTCCCATCGGCACCCAGGCAGCGGATGTAACCACACTTGAACTTCCTTACGCCCCGGCGGTCGACCGCAAAGGCAATCTGTACGTCGCCGACACGGCGTCTCCGGATATATCCGCTCCGGCTCCCACAGCGCCGATTGTGGTTTTCGCTCCGGGAGCCACAGGCAGCGTCGCGCCGTCGCGCACCCTCAGCGGCGCCCTCACCACGCTCTCCTTTGGAACTCCCCGGGGCATGGCCACGGACCCAGCCGGCAACCTTTACGTCACCAACGTCGTCTCCGGGGTCTCCAGCATCCTGATCTTCGCTCCCGGCGCCACCGGCAATGCCTCTCCCCTGCGCGACATCACCGGCAGCAACACGCAACTGGGTTGCGTAGGCGGTATCGCGTTGGATAACGAGGGTTATCTCTACGTGGTCTCCACCGCCACCTGCGGCAGCACAGCCAACCCCACGGTTCTCAAGTTCTCCACCCAGGGCGACGGCAACATCGCGCCCGTCGCCACCTTCACGTCCACCGCCTGGACCAACGCTGACACCAATCTTTCCATTGCCGCCTATTAGTAGCCCACGGGCGTCCCTCCAAGGAAGCGGCCCCCGGGCGGCCGATTCCATCGTCTGCGCCGCTGGGCGCTCATTCGCGCGGAAGATCCGGTAAACCGTGTATCCTCAACAAGAATCATGAAGCGCATCCTCACCGCTGTTGTCCTCATTGCCTGTGTCCTGGCGCTGATCTTCTTTGGCAAGCTATGGATGGTCACCCTCCTGGCGGCCATCGTCGCCGGCTTGGCCGCTTCAGAGTTCCGAACCTTCGCTGCCGCCGGCGGATGCCCCATACCGCTCTGGTGGTCTCTCTGTGCCGTAGCCTGTTATTTCCTCTGCGTCTTCTTCCACCCTTCCGACAGGCTCACGGTGGTGGCCTTCCTTACCCTGGTGCTCTTCGCGGTTGCGGCATTCCGCACCAAATTGGAGCATGTCCTTTGGCAAACCTCCGCAGGCCTCCTTCTGGTGATCTATATCGCCTATCCTCTGGCTCTTCTGCCGGAGATTCTCAATCAAGAGAACGGCACCGCGCTGCTGCTCTTCCTCTTTCTCTGTGTGTGGTCAGGGGATGTCGCCGCGCTCTATGTCGGCAGACGCTTTGGTAGCCACAAATTTGCGCCCCGCCTCTCGCCCAACAAGACATGGGAGGGCGCCATCGCCTCGCTGACGGCCTCCTGCCTCTTCGGCATGGGCCTGGTTCTGCTGGGGGATTGGCTCACCCAACAGAACTCCAGCTTTACCCGGCTTCACACCACAGAACGCTGGTGGATCTTCCTCCTGCTCGCCGTGCTGCTCAACGCAGCCGCCCAGTTCGGCGACCTGCTCGAGTCAGCCCTTAAGCGGGGAGCCGGAGTCAAGGACTCCGGCTCCATGCTCCCTGGCCACGGCGGCGTGCTGGACCGCATCGATGCCCTCCTGGTCGCAGCGCCGGTTCTCTGGTTCATCATCGCTCTGCGGGACTACTTTTCCCTGGGCAGCCTGTAAGAGCTTTTCGGAGCGCAAGGTTTGCGCCCAACGGATCTAAGCGCCCGCCGGAATGCAAGCACCGAGCAACGGATCCACCCATCCCCCCGGAGGCGCCAGCTTCATCGCCTCCGGCGGCCCCCACGAGTGCACCTCGTACGGGTGCACCGGGGTTCCGTCCCTGAGCACCGGGTCCACAATCCTCCACGCTTCCTCCACGTAATCCTGGCGCGCAAAGATGCTCGAATCTCCTATCAGCGCATCGGTCAATACACGCTCGTACGGCTCCATGTCTTCCGGGTAAGGCTCGCTGCTGGCAACCAACTCGGTGGGTTTCCGCCGGGAGTCATCTCCAGCCACCGCTACAGAGACACCCATCGCAATGGTTGAGTCCGGGCTGATTCGGAACCGTATGTAATTTTGTGGCATCTCGCCCTCAGAGAACTTGGTCATCGGTGGACGCTTGAAGCGCGTCATCACTTCGGTGCAGGTCTCCGGGAGGTTCTTGCCCGCGCGGATATAAAACGGAACCCCCGACCATCTCCAGGAGGAGATCTCCAAACGCAAGGCTGCAAACGTCTCCGTCCTGGATCCCTTGGCCACCCCCGGCTCATCCTCATACCCGCGGAACTGACCGCGCACCAGGTTCCCCGGCCCGATGGGAGAGATCGCCTTCAGAACCTTCACCTTCTCATCTCGTATAGACTCGCTGTCCTTGCGCGCCGGCGACTCCATGGCCAGATTGCACATCAACTGGAACAGATGGTTCTGGATCACATCCCGCATCGCGCCGGTCTGGTCGTAGAACGCGCCCCGTCCCTGGACCCCAAAACTCTCCGCCATGGTGATCTGCACGCTGTCAATATGGTCACGATTCCATAGCGGCTCCAGAAAGGAGTTCGCGAAACGGAACGAGACCATGCTTTGCACCGGATCCTTGGCCAGATAGTGGTCGATTCGGAAGATGGACCGCTCTGGAAACGCCCGCAACAAAATATGGTTCAGCTCCTGAGCGGAGGCCAGATCGTGGCCAAAGGGCTTTTCCACAATCATCCTCGCCCCCTTGGCAGACCCGGAATGCATTAGCTGATCCACTACCTTCTCAAACAATGAGGGCGGAATCGCCAGATAGTGCGCCGGATGCTGAGCGCCGCCCAGCTCTTTGCGCACCGCCGCAAAGGTCGCCGGATCCGCATAGTCGCCGTCCACATAACGTAGAAGCGAACTCAATCTCTCCCAGGCGGCCGCATCCAACCCGCCATGCTTTTCCAGGCTGTCCTTGGCCCGGTCCTTGAGTTGATCCAGGTTCCACCCTGCCTTGGCGACGCCAATCACCGGTACAGCCAGCGCGCCTCGTTTCACCATCGCTTGCAGGGCGGGAAAGATCTTCTTGTACGCCAGATCCCCGGTTGCGCCAAAAAACACCAGTGCATCGGAATGGGTCTCAGTCACCAAAAACTCCTCTATCGCAGGAAGATTGAGAGCAGGCAAGCCGACCGCTTACCGCCCTATTAGGAGTAGATGCTATCCGAACAGGGTTTGAGGTGCGCAAACAGCATTATTTTTCATATCATGGTTGTGCCCAACGATGCTTCACGGAGGTATGCTGTGCGCTCTGTTTGGATTTTGATCTTGGCTTCGCTCCTCTTCGGGGTCACGCCGCTCTCCAGATGTTCCCCGCTGGCCATCTCTCAGGGAGAGGCGGCTGCCAACCCTCAAAGCAGCCCTGCCGTCACTTCGCCGCACCCTGTACGAGTGCAAGCGCAGTGGAACTACCCGGTGACGACCCTGCGGTCGACGCCGACGCTGCAAGTCGTGGTCAATCCCATGCTGCGCCGCGGCTCCAAGATCCACGATCAGACATTTGCAGCACTCAAACGCATGCAGGCCGGTTATGTCCGCTACGTCCCATGGCTGCCTTATCCTCGGCTGGCGGTCGCAGAGTTGAAGCCGCCCACAGCCACCTCGACCTCCTGGAACTTCCGCCTGATTGACCCGATGATGGAGGACTTCATGGCGGCAACGGCGGGGAACTCCGTAATCGTCAACTTCAGCACCATTCCGCAATGGATGTTCAAGACTCCAGAGACGGTCCCCTACCCCACGGATCCTGACCGTGTGGACTGGAACTACGAGCAGGGGACCCATCTGCGCGATCCCAGCATGAAGGAGCTCGGCGACTATTACGCGCGGCTGGTAAGCTGGTACACCCGCGGCGGATTCACCGACGAACACGGCGTCCTCCGCAAATCCCCCTATCATTACGAGATCCCCTACTGGGAGGTGCTCAATGAGGTGGATGCCGAGCACTCCATGACCCCGCAGCAGTACACCCGGCGATACGACGCGATCGCCGCAGCCATCCTGAAAGTCGACCCCAAGATGAAGTTTGTCGGACTCGCTCTTGCCTCACCCCGCGATCCGCAATGGTTTGAGTACTTCTTGAATCACGCCCACCACCGTCCCGGAATCCCTCTGGACTTCATCTCCTATCACTTTTATGCGGGAACCACCCCGAGCCAGACGATAGACGACTGGCAATATACCTTCTTCGATCAAGCGGACGGGTTTCTAGACCGAGTCCATTTCATTCAGGCCATTCGTGCGCGGCTTTCTCCAGAGACGAAGACGGATACCGATGAGCTGGGCGTCATCCTGCCCAACGATAACCGGACCGGAGAAACAGCCGAGCAGATTCGCAGCCGGATTCCTAAAAAATACTGGAACCTGGCCGGCGCTCTGTATGCCTACTTGTATATCGGTCTGGCGAAGGAAGGCGTTGACGTGATCGGTGAATCTCAACTGGTGGGCTACCCCACGCAGTTTCCCAGCGTGTCCATGATCGACTGGAATACAGGCGAGCCCAATGCGCGTTACTGGGTCTTGAAGCTTCTCAAGGATAACTTCTCGCTGGGTGATGCGATGGTGGAGACCAGCGGCTCAGACCGTGCCATCGCAGCCCAGGCATTCCAGACCCGCGACGGAAAGAAGCTGCTCATCATCAACAAGCGAGATCGCGACATTCAGGTGAAGTTGACCTCTGACGCCGCCGGAGCTCAGGTGGAAACCGTCGATCCTTCTACAGGAGAAGGTAGTTGGAGCACGACGAATCTGCGGGGAACCTCCCTCACTCTGCGTCCCTTCGCCGTGTCGGTGGTGATCGAAAAATAGCTTCCGATGAGCTATTCTCTCCATCGCGCGGAAGCGGGGAGCGGCGCTTGAGCAGAATCCCTTCCGTGTCGGCTTCACCTGGTACCAAGCTAGGAGCATTGTGACGGCACACCATCAGCTTCGAGTCGCTCTCTGTGGCATCGGAATTCAGGCCTACTGGGAGCAGTTTGAAAAGCTTCGTCCGGAGCTTGAAGGCTATCTACGGTTGGTCACCGCGAAACTTTCCCAGCCGGGAGTTGAGCTGATCGAGCTGGGCTTGATCGATACCGCGAATGCAGCCCGCGAGGCAAGCCGGCAATGCCGCAGAGCCGATATCGATCTCTTGTTGATCTATGTCACCACCTATGCTCTCTCCAATACGGTTCTTCCTCTGGTGCAACGGGCCGGCATCCCCGTGGTCATACTGAACTTGCAGCCGAAAACAGCGATCGACTACCGGGCATTCAACCAGCTTCCCAATCGCGAGGCGATGACCGGAGCGTGGCTCGCCTATTGCTCGGCCTGTCCCGTGCCGGAGATTGCCAACGTCTTCCAGCGCGCCAGGATCCCATTTCACCAGGTGGCCGGCGTCCTGGACGACGGCCAAACGTGGGATGAGATCGCCGAGTGGCTCGCTGCGGCCAAGGTAAAGTCCGTTCTGGCGGAAGCAAACTTGGGTCTGCTCGGCCACTACTACAGCGGAATGCTGGACGTAATGACCGATGTAACCCAGGTCAGCGTCACCTTTGGGACTCACGTCGAGATCCTTGAGGTGGATGAGTTGAGCGCGCTCCGAGCCGCGGTATCCCAGGAAGAAACCGCAACCCGGCTCAAGAATATCCGCGCAAACTTTGATGTGCAGCAGGACTGCCCGGAGAACGAGCTGGTGCGCGCGGCGCGAACCTCAGTCGCCCTCGATGATCTGGTCCGGCAACACAGTTTGGGCATGCTGGCCTACTACTACAAGGGAAGCGGGAACATCGAGAACCAAGACACAATGAGCTCAATCATCGTAGGAACTTCCCTGCTCACCAGCCAACACACTCCGGTCGCCGGCGAGTATGAGGTGAAGAACGTCATGGCGATGAAGATCATGGATGCCCTGGGCGCGGGAGGGTCTTTTACCGAGTACTACGCGCTGGATTATGACGCCGATATCGTCCTGATGGGCCATGACGGACCTGGGCATCTTGCAATCGCTGAAGGCAAAACCAAGATACGGCCCCTGCAGGTGTACCACGGCAAGGTTGGCCGAGGCCTTTCGGTTGAAATGTCCGTTCGATATGGACCGGTCACTCTGCTCTCTATTGCTGAGGATGAGCGAGATAGATTCAAGCTGGTGGTGGCTGAAGGAGAATGCGTCGCGGGAGAGATTCTGCGCATCGGCAACACCAACAGCCGCTATCAGTTCCCCATCGGCGCGCGCAGCTTTGTCGACAAGTGGAATCTTCATGGACCGGCACATCACTGCGCCGTAGGCCTGGGACATCTCGCCAGTACGCTTGAAAAACTGGCCAAGCTGCTGGGAATCGGCTTCGCCCGCGTTTGCTAGCCCTGCCGCGCTGGCGCAAACCTGCGCCCCAGCCCCCTTTGGGCAAAGGCGCTTCTGGCGCCATGATCTTCGCCAGAACGCGCAGCGGCTGCGTGCACTACCCTATTTGAAGGCAACAGCCGATCCAGCCAGACAAAGCTGCCGCTCCTCTTTCGGGTCCTCTTCCGGCTCCTCTTTCGGCGTCTCGTCCGAATCATCTTGCGTAGCCTCAACCGTCCCCAAGTCGACAATCTGGCACCCGGTTGAGGCCCCGCTGGAAGGGAAAATGTAGCCGCTTTCCACCTCACCTGAGATCAAAGCGGTCCAGATTCATCACCTTATTCCACGCAGCGACAAAGTCGCGCACCAACTTCCCCTTGCCGTCCTCGCTGGCGTACACCTCGCAAAGCGCGCGCAGCTCCGCATTGGAGCCAAACACCAGGTCGGCGCGCGTGGCAAACCACTTGACAGCGCCTGTCCCGCGATCGCGTCCTTCGAATGTGTCGCGTGCCGCCGAGATGGGCACCCACTCGAAGTTCATGTCGAGCAGATTGATGAAGAAGTCATTGCTCAGGGTTCCGGGATTTTCCGTAAACACTCCAAAGCGGGTGTGTCCGGCGTTGGCGTCCAGCACACGCATGCCGCCGATCAAAGCCGTCATCTCCGGGGCTGTCAGGTTGAGCAACTGCGCTTTGTCCACCAGTAGTTCCGGGGCATAGCCTTCCAAACCTTTACGGGCCCAGTTGCGGAAGCCATCGGCCACAGGCTCCAGCGAGGCGAACGACTGGGCGTCGGTCTGCTCCTGCGTCGCATCCGTGCGGCCGGGGGCAAACGGAACGGCCACCTCCACCCCAGCGTTCCTGGCCGCCTGTTCTACCGCGGCGCATCCGCCAAGCACAATGAGGTCCGCAAGGGAGATCCCCTTGCCGCCACTCAACGTGGAAGTGAACTCCTTCCGAATTGCTTCCAGCTTATCCAGCACCTGCTTCAACTCGGCAGGCTGATTCACCTCCCAGTCCTTCTGTGGCGCCAGCCGAATGCGCGCTCCGTTGGCTCCGCCGCGCATATCGCTGCCGCGAAAGCTGGACGCCGCAGCCCACGCAGTGGCAACCAGTTGAGAAATCGACAAACCGGAGTTGAGGAGACGGGCCTTGATGGCCTTGATCTCAGCTTCGCCAATCGATGCGTATTGGGCGGCGGGCAACGGATCCTGCCAGATCAGGTCTTCGGCCGGAACCTCCGGGCCCAGGTAACGCGCCTTGGGACCCATATCGCGGTGGGTCAGTTTGAACCAGGCCCGCGCATAGGCATCGGCAAACTCCTCCGGGTGGTCGTAGAAGTGCTTCGCGAACCTTCGCAGAGACGGGTCCTCACGAATCGCCATGTCTGCGTCGGTCATCATCACCGGCACTCTCTTTGAGGCATCGTGTGCAGCCGGCGCAGTGGAGCCATTGTGAAGTTGTTTGGGC
>JAJYZE010000252.1 GCA_021800195.1 Acidobacteriota bacterium | reverse complement strand
ACTACCCATCTCCATATATCGGAAGATATTTTCCAGCACCACCACCGAGTCGTCGATCAGTCGGGAGAAAGCCAGCGCCAGGCCGCCGAGGAGCATGGTATTGACCGTCCCACCGATGAGGTTGGTGACCAACAGGCATACGAGTGCCGAGAGCGGGATGGAAAGCATGACGGCAAAGGTGGCTCGCGGGCTGCCAAGGAAGATCAGGATCATGATCCCGGTAAGGCCCAGGCCGATGCTGGCTTCCTTGATCAGGTTTCGGACGGCAAGCTTGACGAAGACCGATTGGTCGAATGCGACCGCGACCTTTAACGATTCTGGAACGTCAACCAGGTGTTTGATATCTTCCTTCATGCCATTGACGATATTGATCGTGTTCGCGTCTCCACCCTGCGTGAAGATGGGCACGTATACGGATCGCTGCCCATTGATGCGCACGATGTTGTATTGCAGAGCGCCAGAATCTTCGGCCCGGCCTATGTCAGAGACAAGAACTGAGGCGTTCCCCTCTGTCTTGACCGGCATCTCGTTCATCATCTTGGCGTTTGGAAACTGGCTGTTAGCGTAGATGTTGTAGTCCTTCGTTCCGATACGGACGTCGCCCGCCGGCAAGATCAGATTCGACGCATTCACGGAGTTGACCACATCGTTGAGGCTCATGTTGTGAGCCATCATCTTGAGCGGATCGACGTAGATCTGAATCTGACGGTAGGTTCCGCCAAAAGGCTGGATAACAGAGGCTCCTTGCACGTTGGCGATCTGATCGCGAACCTCATATTGCGCCAGATCCTTCAATTGCGTCTCATTCAAACCTTTACCGTTGAGGGTAATCAGACAGACGGGTTGACTCGAAGCTGTCAAGGCCAGCACGACCGGAGGCAAGGTTCCGGGAGGGAGACGGCGCAGGTCAGCCATGGCAAGATTGGATACGTCGCTGGCGGCCGCGTTGGGGTCTGTGCCTGGCTTGAAGTAGATCTTGATGATGCTTACACCGGTCATCGATCGCGATTCGCTGTGATCCACATCTGTGGCGAGGGTAAAGAACCGCTCAAAGGTGTTGGTGATATCCGCTTCGATCTGCTGCGGGGGCATGCCGTTGTAAAACGTGGCTACTACCACCACCGGCATATCGATGGGAGGGAACAGATCCACCGGCATCCTTGAGACCGTGACCGTTCCTACAAGAGTCACCATCAGGCAGAGCATGATAATAAAGAATGGAAATTTCAATGCAAACTTTGGCATGGAACAAATACTCCTGGGATGGTTAGCCGAACTGTGTCTATGCCCGCCCCATCAGGGATCGATGGGCTAACGCACGGAGAGTCTGGCTTTAGTTTGGCGCCAGAGATGCGTCGGTCACTGCCTCTTCCTTCTTCATGTCAATCATGCCGCCGGTCTGCTGGGTCGTCTCGGATGCCGGCGTGGAGACGATCCGCGGATCCACAAGCTCGCCATCCTGATACTTCTCCTGACCCCCATCAATGACGCGATCGCCAACTGCCAGCCCAGAGGTGATTGCGGCCAGCTTCTGGCCTCTCAGGCCCACGGTCACATTGCGTATATGGATGCGATTGTTGCCGTCCAGCGCATAGACCGTCTGCTGATCTCCGTTCATCACCAGCGCCTCTAACGGAATGGTGGTCGCATTCTCTTGTTGTGCCAGGGGCAGATCGGTGACGGCATACATCCCGGGAGTGAGGGTGAGTTTCGGATTCTTAATGTCGATCTCCGTCTCCATGGTCCGAGTCTCGAAGTTCACACTGCGAGTGAACCGTATAACCTTCCCCTCATAGATACCGTTGACGGCGTCTACTCGGACCGGCACAGTATCGCCGATGTGGATGGTTTGCACGTCGTTCTCAGGCACGGGAAAACGCAGACGCAACAAGCCGCTCTGCGAGACACGAACGATGGGCAGAGCGGAGTCGTTCTGAGCGGTTCCACCCTGGATCAATGCGCCGGTGTCGGCATAGCGCCAAATCACCACCCCATCGAATGGAGAGATCACGTAGGTATAGTTTTCCAACGCTTGATAGTGCTGGTTTAGCGCGAGAGCGGCCGCTTCGTGTTGCTGGGCCGCAGCCAACCCCGCTTTCGCCGCCGCAATCTGGGCTTGGGCATCCAGATCTTTGGACTGCGCGTCGTCCAGTTCCTGCTGAGCGATCAGGCCGGGCTGCGTTGCGGCGGCCTTATCCAATCGAACCGACTCCTTATGCAATGCGTAGTCAAGCGCCACGGTGCGATCAACCTCCTGTTGAGCACGCGTGACTGCTTGCTTGCTTTGCTCCAGTTCAAAGGCCGACTCTTGAAGCTGAGCTCTCAGTTCAGGAATATCCAGTACCGCCAGGACCTCTCCCTTATGTACGATGTCGCCGATGTCGACGTTGATCTGCTTCATATATCCGCTGACTTTGGGATGGACGTCCACCACCTGGTAGGGCTGAAACTGTCCGACCAGCGTTACCGCTATTGCCATATCGCCACGTTGAGCCACCGCAACCTTGGCTGTGGGAATTTCTTTTGGAGCCGGCCCCCCGGTATGGCAGGAAGTGACCCCGAGAACAGCGCAGAGGGAAGCTGTGACGGATATTACTGAGTGCGGATAGCGCATTTGGCAGAGCTCCTGTAGATCATTGAGGGTACAAATAAGGATGCTGAGTTAACAAAGCGATGGGCCAGAACTCGGAGGCGCCTTCAAAGAAAAGCGCCGGACCAATGGCTGGGTGGCGCCCCTATTCGATTGGAGAAGAGTCGGGCCGCGATGGGAGAAGGAGGAGGCGTGGGCCGGCTGAGCTGCAGGAACACCCTCCGCAGGGCGTCTGGCGTGGACGCGAAAACGAAGCCGGTTTGTTTTAACAACAGTCGGGAGAGAAAACGGGGCGGAGCAATGGAAAGGCAGATGCTGCGCCAATCTGGCACTGGAGCCGAGTCCGGCGGCGGAGCCGAGCGAGCCCGCCCGGGAGCTTGGTGAAGAGGAGGGCAGAACGAGACAGCTTATTGCCGGGCGGGAGGCTTCGTAGTTCATTGTTCGAGAGTTCTGCTGGGCAGAATCCTTAGGCCCCAGAAGTTTGACTGCACAGGCTCCGTGAGAGGCTGTTCTTGAAGAGCGAAGAAGAGGGAAGCTGGAACAGAATCTTTGGCACAAAAGTTTCACGATCCGCACGCTGCATCGTTCGAGGGCCAAACCTCGCACAAACGCTCTCGTGGTATGACAAGCACCGCGAATTTTGAGAGCTGAGACCCGCACGTTCCTGAACCCTCACCCCCCAACCTCGGAGAACCGAGCCGTCGCAGGGTAACTTCGGAAACAATCCCAGGCAAGCGTTCCACAAAGCACACCGCAAGGGAAGCCAACGGCAGGCGCCAGGAGAAATCGCAAAAGTCCGCCGGGGAGTCACGAGTAATGCGTTGAAGATAAACTACTTAGACATTTGATCTACAAGCCCTTTTCAGCTTGCCTCTCAAACCTTCCTCGACGCCAAAATGATGCACCAGGTCCCTGCCTACAAAAGGACAGGCGGAGGACGACGCAGCCAACTTGGACCGCAGAGGGCTCTTCTGCGAGTAGAACCGCAGCTTCTCTCCATCCGCCTCATCGAAGACACGGAGAGTCCAGCCTCCGGCAAAGGAAACTTAGCGCTCACTACAAAAACAGACTCAGAAGTTACCCGCACTCTGGCCCGTTGCGGCACCGAAACGATCGTTGGGCTGGAGCGATTCTCCAAACAAAGTTTGGCTGTAGAGCTTATTGTCGGAAGTTGGTGCTGATCGGCGTGGTACATATCGAGCTTCGCGCCCAGGCCCCATCCGACCACCAGAATCGAAAGCAGCAGCAGGGCGCACTTCGAGAGGCCAGCTAGCAGCTTTCTGATATTCGATTGCACCTACAGTCTCCTTCTCACAATTCCAGACAAACTAAGGATACCAGACCTTAGGGTAACCCGAAACATCGCAAGTACGGCGCATCATGTCCTTAGACGCATCAAACCGCTTAGAGGGTAACCCGAAACATCGCAGGTACAGCACATCATGTTCTTAGACGCATCAAACCGGCAGAGGAGATGCCCATGGCTCGCAAAAGAATTGAATCCAATGCAGCCGATGTTCTCTGAGGTCAGAGCGGCTGGACCTTAAACAAACCTCTTTGGATCTCTATCCTTTCAGCAAGGCATAGAGCCGATCTGGGCTATGGGCCAGGGATGCGGAGTATTGGGTAGCCTGATTCCACTGAAAGAGCATCTGGTCCTTTGGCCTCAGGCCAAACAGCGGCTCCAACGCCGCAGTGGAATCCATAAAACGGCCAACCCTCCAGGCATCCGCAAGGGCTTGGGCAAGAGAGCGATCCCGTGCGGCAATCGCCTGAATCAGCAGAGCGGCTCTTGCCGAGTTCAGCGCCGGCCGGCCGGCCCGTTTCAGCAAGACCGTCTGGCGCCAATAGAGTCTTTCAAGATATTGGATCGAGAGCGCGAATGCCCGAAAGTCGGAGAGGTTGGCCAGAACGGCGGGCTCGATCTGAACCAAAAGGCTGGCCAAGCGAGTGAACGGATTTCGACTTGGGGCACCTGAGGCGAGCAGGGCAGTCAACTCGGCATCGTTACTCCACGGAACGGCGAGCGGGACTCCCTCCCAGGTTGCGGTGGAATCTCCGGGCCAGTAGGGAGCGGCGTTGTACAGGCTCTCGAAGACCTCTCTCCAGAGCTCATTCCAGTTGGTCTGGTAATGCTTCTCTACGAAGCGGCGGAATCCGGAGGTTTGCGCGGTTGCCGTCCCTTCGTTCAAAGCAATCGCAGCATACGCAAAGCTGTCCCAGATGGAGTTCTGCACGTACCGGCTGGGAACCCAATTGGTGACAATCACTCCGAGAGAGGCGGAGTCGCTTGCATCGGAGTAGGCGTTGACGTAAGCATCAATGTTGCGCAGTTGCTCGCTGCCCACTCTGGGACCCCACCGGTAGCAGGAGATGGCCGGAGCGCCGATCGCTCGGG
>JAJYZE010000008.1 GCA_021800195.1 Acidobacteriota bacterium | reverse complement strand
CCTGGTTCTTCAATGGCTTTGATATGGAGTACTCCAGCGGATACATCATCGGGCTGCCCGCCAATGCGGATACCGATCCGCTTTGGGACGAGAGCGACCTCCTGCGCTTTCAATTCAAGCTCACACCGCGCAACAATCTCTTCGCCTCGGCGCTCTTCAACGATGATTACTCCCGCTACAACGGTCTTTCCACCCTGATTCCGCAGGTCAGCACCACCAAGACGGACACTGTCGCCTGGCTGCCCTACTTCCGCGACCAGCAGGTCTTCTCTAACGGATCTCTGCTGGACGTCTCTGCCGGCATCACCCGTGTCCACAATGGCTCAGAGCCGAACGGAGATACGCCCTACGCAATCACTCCCAACGTTGCCGAGGGCAGCTACTTCCAGAGCCTCACCGACCTTTCCAGCCGATTCCAGGAAAACGCGATTCTCTACCTGAACCCGCGCAAATGGCTGGGGACGCATGAGGCTCAGTTCGGCGTGGACTTTGAACAGATTCGATTTGGCCAGCGCTTCTTCAACACATCCATCAGCTACCTCCGCGAGAACGGCACCTTGGTGCGCCAGAGCACCTTTCCCTCGGTGCCCGCCTTTCAACGGGGGAATGCAGACGACTCGGGTTACGCGCAGGACCACTGGCAGCTTTCCAAAAGCCTGGCTATCGAACCCGGCCTGCGTTTTGACTGGGACGAGATTGTGCGCCGCCCGCTCTACTCTCCACGCTTCGCCGCGGTCTTCGCTCCGGGCAAAGTTCCTTCCACCAAGATCTCCGCCGGCATCGGCGTCTACTACGAACACACCCAGCTCTCGTATCTGGAAGAGGCTCTTGACGGGCCACGCTACGATACCAACTACGCCGCAGACGGAGTCACCCAGATCGGCCCCGTCTATACAACCACATTTACCGCGGACTACAGTCAGCTACGTGCGCCACGAGTCATCAACTGGAGCGTGGAGCTGGAGCAGAAGCTGCCGTTCTCCACCTATGCCACGTTCAGCTACATGCAAAAAAGAGGAAAGGACTTTCTGGTCTTCGCTGATCAGAACCTCCCCTCTTTTTTTGGCAACTATGTACTCACCAATCAGCGCACCTCGAACTACCACGCCGAGACCATCACCTTGCGCCACAACTTTCCGCACGGCTACGTGATTTATGGCGCCTACACCCGATCCGAGGCCACGACGAACGCGGCCGTAACGTATTCACCCACGATTGGCGAACTCGGACCCCAGCAGCCCGGCCCCGAAGCATGGAACGTTCCCAACCGGCTTCTTGCCTGGGGATGGCTCCCCACATTCCTGAAGGAATGGGACTTTGTTTATGCCCTCGACTACCGAACCGGCCTGCCCTATACCGCCATCAACGCGGACCAGGTTGTCGTCGGCAAGCCAAACTCGTACAGCTTCCCCGTTTACATGTCGCTCAGCCCTGGCGTTGAGTGGAAGTTTCACTTTGGCGGCTATTACTTTGGCCTGCGCGGCTTTTTCGAGAACATCACGAACCGACAGAACCCCACGGTGATCCAAAACAACGTGGACTCTCCCGAGTTCGGCGTCCCGACCGAACCTCTGGGCCGGGCCTTTACGGCACGCATCCGCCTGATCAGCACAGACCCCAACAAGGCTGCTCACAAGAGCTGGCTTAGCCGCTTCTTCAAATAAAACCTGCCTTGTGGGGAGAGGTGCTCCTTCGCAGGCACAGTAGGCCGAGCGCTTGCCCGCAATCCCTCAAATCCCGAAGAGACAAGCCACCCGTACGGACCAGAAACGTCAGCCCACATCGCTCATCTTCAGGGAGCCACAGAGTCTTGACGGAGTCAATGCGCCGCCCGGACTCTGCTCAATGCCATCGCAGGGGGAATCTTGGTGAGCGGGCTGGGGCTCGAACCCAGGACCAACGCCTTAAAAGGGCGATGCTCTACCAACTGAGCTACCCGCTCGCTCTTGATCTAAGGTAGCACGGATCCCGCTGCAAAAGCTCCGCCAGCGATGCCGTCACCTGTGCTCTGCGGCCACAAGCCTGCACACCTTGATCACGCCGTTGTTGTAAGGGCATGGGTACTCTGTCGCGGCAGAGGCGTGCAGCACCATCCAGGTAACGCCAAGCGGAAGCAGGCGGGCATCGCGCTCGGCGTCGGTCTCCGTTGAGAGATTTCTCTGGGCTTCGGATCCCCGCCACCATTGCTCGGCCAGGCTTGGCGTGATTGCCGCTTCCCCGCCGTCCTTGGAGTAGTCCGGCACAGCGCTGCGCTGAGCGATCGGCCGGAACGTCTGCGCGTCCTCCCCATCCTCGTTGACGTACCTGGCATCCATGGCAAAAAGGGCATCCGGCGGCGTGTTCTTCCGGCACCACAGGAAAGCTTGCACCCAAGGGTTCGGGCTCTTTTGAACTCGCCATGGAAACTCGATGTGCTCGGATGCCGGGTAGGTCTGGCGCTGAGCGTAGAACATGATCGCAGCCAGGCAGCAGATAGCGGCAACAAGCGCACCGGAGAGAGCCTTACGCGTCAAACTCGTGCGCATAAGCCGGCGCGCCCCCAGCGCCAGCTCCATCACCTTGGCCCCGAGCAGTAAGGCCATTACCGCATAGATCAGCAGGTAGACGCGCAGCGGCTGCATCCGCGCCACCAGGTGAGTCTGGCTTCCCTGCCGAGCGAAGATCGTTGCCACCAAGGCAGCAATGCACCCCAGGGAAATCCCCGCCCGAGAGAGTGCCTCTGCGGTTTGATTCCATCGGTCGGATCGTTCGCGGTAACCACGAAGGAGCAGAGCAAGTATGGCCACAGGCCCCACAAGACCCAGCAACTCATACCAGTGCCAATGAAGGGCGAACCAGTAGTAACGGGACATCTCCGCAGCCACCAGCGCTGGCGTCTCCGCCGGAGCAAATACATGGAGTGCAGCAGCCAGCAACAGCGCAGAGGCAGCCAGGACGGTGTAGCCCAGGTAGGGCCGGCGCAACCTGCTGACGACCAGGACCACCAAAAAACCGAAGGCGTAGGCAGCCATCAAAGGATGAAAGGCTGCCGCCAACGCCAGGCACAGCCCGGACCACGCCAGAGAGCGAACCACCCTATCCTGCTGCGGATCGAAGTCGAGCGCAAACGCAAGCGCCAGCATCGACAGAGGCGTTGAAAAGCTGCGCGCCGTAACATAAGGATCCATCAACAGCAACGAAGTACCCGCAATGGGCAGAGACCAAAACGCCGACAGGAGAGCCAGCCCGGCAAGTCGCGCGGCCTCCTCAACAACCGTGCGTTGCAGAATGCGAAGCCCTGCATAGAGTGTCAGCCAGATACTGAACAGGTCCGCCAGCATCAGCACCCATGGGAGCGATAGGTGCGTGCGCCGCACCACCCACGCCACTGCGGGAGCAAAGATGGAGTAGCGCAGGGGCTCATGGACAAAGACCCTGTAGTGCGGAAACAGCGAAGGCTTTAGCGTTAGTTGGACACCGGCGACATACAGGCCACCATCTTCCGACCATGGGTGGTAGCCGTTGATCAGCAGGGTAACCATTGTCAGCAAGGGCAGCCAAAGCAGCCAAAGCTGCCATTTCGAACCCGGCCGCCATGGCATTCGTGCTGTGGAAAGGTGGGCCGCTCCGGCCGAATCCGCGAGTTGCATGGGTTCCAGTGTAGACGCAGCAGGACGGTACAATACAGAGTGGCTGACCGACAAAGATACCCACCGAAGAACCGGTTGCGGTTGTCTCCGTCCAAGCCTCATTTGAACCACTCCATCCGACCGAAGTTGGCCAATGAGCAAAGATCAACTTGATGAACTCGACAGTGTTGGCCAACTTCCGGAGACGCAGGGCGCCCTGCTTGAGGCTCGGCCGGCGGCGCAGGAACATCCAAAGCATCTGCTGAAAACCCTGCCCGGGCTTGCCATCAGCGCATTTTTTCTTTGGTGGACCTTCCGCGGATTCAAGCTGGCCACGCTGGAGAGCGTCCGGCTGGTTGCGCCCCTGTGGATCCTCGGGCTGCTGGCTGGAACCTGCATGAGTTACGGGCTCAGGTCCTATCGTTGGTGGCTGATGATGCGCAGTGCAGGATCTCGCCTTTCTACCTGCTTCCGCGTGCTCATGACCTCGCTGGCCGCCAATAACATCCTGCCTCTGCGCATCGGCGATCTGATGCGCATCTTCACCTATGCGCCGGACCTCAATGCCTCACCCTCCACCATTCTGAGCACAGTAATTCTAGAAAAGCTTCTGGATGTCTTCACTCTGGTGGTGCTGCTGGTGGCGACCGCACACACCGGCAGGGGGCTGCCCACCAAGACCAGAGTTCTGGTCAAGAGTTTGCTGTTGATCTCCGCCGCGGGGCTCCTGGTGATGATCATCGGCTCGCGAGCGTTGGTGCGGCCCGTGAAGGCGATCTTTGCCAAGCTCCCGCCGGGTCTGGCCAAGCTTCACAAGATCGAACATTGGCTACTGTTGGCGCTGGAAGTCATCCGGAAGATCGGGACCGTAGGCATGATTTGGCTGTTTATCCAGAGCCTGGTGATCTGGCTCAGCGAGAGCCTGCTGTACTTTTCGGCCATGCAGATGATCGGCATCCGGACCGAGCTTGGAACGCGCCTGGATTGGGGGGCCTCCCTGCAGACCGTATCTCTGGCCAACTTCGCCTTTCTCGTGCCCAGCGCTCCGGGAGGCATCGGTCCGTTCGAGTGGGCCTGCAAGGGTGCGCTGGTGATCCACCGCGTTGCGCCCTCTGCAGCTCTGCTGTTTGGTCTGCTGATTCATTTCTGGCTGCTGGTCTCGATTACCGGCGTCGGCGGAGCTTTGTTCCTTGTCCACCGGCTGCATCGCGCACGGCGTAAGCCCTTGCTGGAAGAGATTGATACTCTGCCTGCTGAGATGCCATAGGCGCCGGTGGAAGGGCGCGCTGAGGCAGCAGGCGACGCGCGGCAGCGAGGCTGCGCCATGGATTGGAGCACTCTCGGCTGAAACTGTATCTTTCAGGCAAGAGGCCAGGTAAAAGCAGGTAATCAAAAGATCGGGAAAGAACAAGCATGTATCGGATCTTGCAGTTAGAAGTGCAGACAAAAATCGAGGATCTCCTGAAGGAGCGCTACGGGATCTCCCTGGCGAATCTTGCCATGGAGCTGCCTCCCAAGATCGAACTGGGTGAGATCGCCCTGCCGCTGGCTTTTGAGCTGGCCAAGCGGTTGAAGAAGGCTCCCCGCCTGATCGCACAGGAGATCCAGTCCGCAGTTGCAGAGATTCCGGGCATATCCAGCGTGGAGATTGCCGGCGCGGGCTATCTGAATCTCAAGCTGGACCGCCCATCCCTGGTGAAGCGCATGGCCGCAGACCAGCACACCGTCTTAGGCGGCAGCGGATTCCGGCTGGTGGAGCACACCAGCATCAATCCCAACAAAGCGGCGCATGTGGGGCACCTGCGCAACGCAATATTGGGAGACACTTTTGCGCGAATGCTCAAGCAAGATGAGTACAAGCCGGGATGGGAGGTCGGCGTCCAGAACTATATCGACAACACGGGTGTGCAGGTTGCCGATATTGTGGTTGCCGTTACCCATCTGCTGGGCATGTCCCTGGATGGCGTCCGCGCCTGGATGGAGGAACTGCGCAGCAAAGGCGTGCGCCTGGATTATGCCTGCTGGGATCTCTATGCGCAGGTCTCACAGTGGTACCAGGAAGATGCGCCACGCGTGGCCGAACGGCGCCAGCTTCGCCTGGACACGTTGCACGCCATTGAAGCAGGCGGAAATGAGCTGGCAGAGATTGCGGATCTGGTCGCCACCGGCGTGCTACGCAGGCACCTGGAGACCATGGAGCGGCTGGGCATCGAGTATGACTTCCTGCCTCGCGAGAGCGAGATCCTCCACCTGCACTTCTGGGAGGCGGCTCGATCCTTGATGGTGGAGCGCGGGGTCCTCTATCTCGAAACGGAAGGCAAGAACAAGGGCTGCTGGGTGATGCGGCGCGCCATCTCCGCAGCCGCCGGCGTTGAGCTCTCTGCCGAAGGGCCGGATGAAGACGCCAAGATCATCGTTCGTTCCAATGGAACCGTCACCTATGTTGGCAAAGATATCGCCTATCATCTTTGGAAGTTCGGCCTTCTGGGCAAGGAATTTGGTTACGCGAAGTTCCGCAGCTACCCTTCGCACGCCTGCTGGGTGTCAACCACGCGCGGAGCCGGCGCAGGATCAGATCGTCAGCCGGCTTCAGACCCTCACCCGGTTCGCGGCTTTGGCCATGCCGACGCCATCTACAATGTCATCGACTCGCGCCAGGACGATCCGCAGACCCAAGTCAAAGAGTCCCTGCGCGGGTTGGGTTACGCCGAGGAGAGCAATGCCTACACCCATCTGAACTACGCCTTTGTCGGCCTTACGGCTCGCACCGCCCAGGAGCTTGGATACGTGCTCAGCGAGGAAGAAAAAGCCCGAAACTTCATCGAAGTAAGCGGCCGCAAAGGCTTCGGGGTCAAGGCAGATGACCTGATCGACCGTATGATCGAAGCAGCCCGCAAGGAAGTGGACACACGCCACCCGGAGCTGGAACAGCCCGAGCGCGCCGAGATTGCCCAGACCATTGGTGTGGGCGCTCTGCGCTACTTCCTTCTGCGTTTTACCCGTAATACCGTCATCGCCTTCGACTTTCAGGATGCATTGGCCTTTGATGGAGAAACGGGGCCCTATGCCCAGTACGCCGCCGTCCGGGCAGCCAATATCTTCCGCAAGGCCGGGGTTGAGGAGACCGAAGCTCTCAAGGCCATCGAGTTTCTTGATCCAAATCAGGATCTGGCTCCGCTGCTGGAGGGCGACGAGGGCGCCGGAATCTGGGAGGTCTGGCTCACCGCATCCCGCCTGTCACTGGTTCTGGAGCAAGCCATCGCCGCCGCCGAGCCCGCCATCTTGGCGCGGTATGCCTTTCTTCTGGCGCAGCAGTTCAATAACTTCTACCATCGCCATCACATCCTCACCGAAACCCGTCAGACCCGAAAGACGCTGCTTCTGGCTACCGCCGCGGTGGCCCGCAGAGAACTGGTACGCGTTCTGCGCTGGCTTGGCATTGGCGTACCCTCCGCGATGTAGCCTGCCCAGCTCGCAGGTGTCTCCCGGGGCGCTCAGAAGCTGGCCTCGACGCCGTCCTGCTCTCTGATTGGCGTCCCGTGAGCCGCCTCGACGGGAACCATCCTTTCCCGTCAACCGCGCGTAGCGGATCGACAGGCCATGACGGTGCATGAAGGTGCGATGGCGGATGGTGATGTTGCGGCTGAGCAAATCATTTCCGGTCGAGTCCGGCGCGCCTGACCTGATGGCGATATCACCATCCCCCACTTCGGCGCAGACGTGATCGATGACCAGAAGCGTAGCTCTCTTCTCGATGGGAGGTTCATGTGGCTCTGCAAAACGATCGGAGCACTCCGATAAGTTTCGAGAGGCGGCAGCACCATGCCACATCCTTTCTCTGCATAGGCATCCACGGCGGCCTGAAGGGCGTTGGTATCCTTGGTCATCCCATCGCTGTTGGCTCCATAGCTCTGAAGGTTGCAGACCACCATCCCCTGCGCAATCTCGGCGGGACGCGCCCCGAGCCGTGAATGTTTAATTCGATGGGGTCCCGCTGGATATCTTCCGGCATCTTGTCGGAGGGGGCGCGGATACCGGCGCAGCGGTTCTTTCCTTGTTCTGCGATGACTCCGCCAGATGCAGATGCCGCTCCATCAACCTGCGCGCCTCATTGGCTTTCCCGGCCCGAATGGCGCGATAGATGGCCCTGTGCATCTCGGCTGACTCTCGCAGGTCCAGGGAGTGCTCCACGGTCTTGCGCCGGTCTTCGTAGAGGGCAGAACTCACCGTCTCCATCAAGGCAGCCAGAACCGGGTTGCCGGAGGCCTGGGAGATCATGCGGTGAAAGAGAACGTCGTGCACCAGATACTCCGAAGGGCAGTCGATGGCGGCAAACATCTCCACCACCTCCTCGGAGAGTGCGGTGTAGTGCTCCGGCCGGCTTCGCTCGGCCGCCAAACCGGCCAGGTGACTCTCGAGAATGAGGCGCGCCTCAAACATCTGCCAAGGCTGGAATCCGTGCAACGCACCCATAATGCTGAGACTGGCCTTATCGAACTCTGCTGGACCGTTGGCCACAAAAGTTCCCACTCCATGGCGAACCTTCAAAACTCCCATGGCGGCGAGATAGTTTATCCCCGTTCGAAGACTCGCTCGGCTCACCTTCAGTGAGCGCGCAAACTCCCGCTCAGAAGGGATCTTCTCACCCGGCTGCAGCGCTCCACTCTCCAGCAGGGATCGTATATGGTTGACCACCTGCATCGTCCGGCAGGACCCCGGGTTCGCTTGCTTCCTCTCTGCCATCAAACCACCTGTTTTTGCGAAATGAACCCGGAGATCGCCATTCATCAACACTTTAGCAGCGCAAGACGGCAGAGAGAAAGGGTCATCTCGCCGCCTTCTATGGCCTCGGTGCGGCCTACGATTGCGGAACAATCACCTGCGGTTCAGGCCGGGTCGTCGATTCGAGGGCCGAATGGAAGCCACTCGGCGCAAGCCTCGAACCGAGCTACACAACCAGATGTTGTCCGCAGCATAAAGGTTCTCAAGGGTGAGAACGCGCTCCTCGGCATGACCCAGGCTCTCCAGCAGGAGGCGACGCATCACTCCCGGCAAAACGCCGCATGTCACGGGAGGCGTGTACCAGCGGCCCTCGTTTTCGAGAAAAAGATTGCTGATGGCGCCCTCGGTCAGCTCCCCGAGCTCGTTGAGGAAAAGAATCTCATCGCAGCCCTGGGCGCGGGCCTTAGCCAGCTCCTGATCGTAGACGGAACGCAGGGTTGTCTTGTGGCGAAGGAAGGGATCACTGGAGTCGGTGCGGGTCTCAGAGATCATCACCCTCAGCCTGGCCTGCTCGCCCGTCGATGAAACTTCCAACGGCTGGCTGGTGATCCTAGGAACTCCATCCGGGCCAAGGAGGAGACGGACACGGTGCGCCACAGCAGGATCCAGCGAATCCCCAAACGCCTGTAACTGGGCCTCCACGGCGGAGCGGTCGAAGACGAACTGAAAGTGCAAGCAGGAAGCGGCCAGGCGGTCCAGATGGAGGCAGAGGCGCTGAAAGGAGCCAACCCAGAGCATGGTTTCAATCAGTTGAAAGGTCTTCTCAGGTCGGCAGAGGAAAGAGGCTTTCAGCAGGCACTCCCGGTACTCCTCTTCAGCCACGGAGTCGGCGACGATTCCACCGCCAACGCCCATTTGACCCCTCATCAAACCTTCTTCCTGACGCAGCACCAGCGTGCGAATGGCAACACTGAAGACAGCATCGCGATTGGGAGCCATGAAGCCAATCGCGCCCGAGTAGACGCCGCGGGGACGCGACTCCAACTCGCCGATGATCTGCATCGTTCGCACCTTGGGCGCTCCGGTTATGGAGCCGCAGGGAAACAGGCTGCGAAAAATCTCGTAAAACGAAATTCCGCTGCGCAAACTTGCCGAGATCGTTGATGTCATCTGCAAAAGGGTCTGGTAGCGCTCTACCGAGAAGAGCTCCTCCACCCGGACACTCCCCGGCTGGCTGATGCGGCCCAGATCGTTGCGCAGAAGATCAACGATCATCACGTGCTCACTGCGGTTCTTCTCATCCTGCTGCAGGCGCAAGGCCGCATCCCTGTCTCCGGCCTCATTCGGGCCTCGGGGCATCGTTCCCTTCATCGGACGGGTTGTGATCCGGCCAGCGTCAATACGAAAAAAGAGCTCTGGCGAAAAAGAAAGAATCCTGTGCCCCTGCAGGTTGAGAAGAGCCGCGTAGCTCACCGCTTGACGCCCGAGAAGGGAGCGGAACAACTCGGCCGCACGGAGCGTCGTGCAGAACTCGACGGAATCCGTGAAGTTCACCTGATAGGTATCGCCCGCGGCGATATACTCTTGGATCTTCCCGATTGAGGCCACATAGTCCGGAGCTGCAATACGCAGCCTGGCCGGCTCTGCACTCTGCTCCAGGCACAAGGATGCTTCTTTCAGCCGACCGTCACCGCCAGGCAACCTTTGCTGCGCGGGCAGCTCCCCGATTTTCCCCAGAAAACGGCCGAGTCCGTGATCAAAGATCCACGGCTGCGCGTAGATTCCCATCCAGGCAAGTGGCAGACCATCGGGGGCACGCGTGGAAACCGCGCTGGGCTCGAAGTGCCCTCCGCATTCATAGGATAGGTACCCGGCCACGTGAAGTCCGTCTGCCAGGGCAGCCTCGATCCGTGCAAAGAGTTGGGGAAGATCCTGGAGCGAAGTTGCCATTAGAATCTGGCTCGCATCGAGGAAGAGATAGCTATGACGATTGGTGGAATCAAAGCGGGCCGTCTCCAGCAGAATGGAGTTCGGTTGGCTTTCCGCCAGCAGACGCATCGCCGCCGGAGGCTCCGTCCACGGCTGCGCTGGCTGCTGGCTGGTTTGACTGGCGGGGCTCATCGTTCTGCGTAAATCATTGCAGAGTCGCCTGAGCCAGGCAACGAGGCCGGCTGCGCCGGCAGACGTGGCCATGACGGCTTATATACTCAGAGTAGGATCCGGAACACGCGCGCTGAGCCCAACTGCGCGGCGTCCCAGAACACCAGCATTCTGGAAACTCTCCCGGGGAGGAGTTGATGGCGGCACTGATCGAAGCGATTCACGTCAAACGCAAGACCATGTTCGAGTTTGAAAACGCGCCGTACGTCTGTCTGGATTCAGATATCACCACGCCCACCGCGCGCGGCGGGCAGACGCTGGTACGCTTGAAGATGCGAAATCTGCTCACCAGCGCCGTCTTCGAGAAGTCCTTCAAGGCCGGCGACAAGTTCAAAGAGCCGGACATGATTTCGGTTCCAGCTACTTATCTGTATAGCGACAGCGATGGATCCTACTTCCTGGACCAGGAGAGCTTTGAGACCTTGACCCTGCGCGGCGAGATGCTGGGAGATGCCCTGGATTACCTCATCGACGGAACCACGGTTCAGATTCACAAATACAATGGAAGCCCAATCGGACTCCAGCTACCGATCTTTGTTGAGATGAACGTGTCCTACACCGAACCGGCGGTACGCGGGGACACATCCAGCGGCAGTAGCGCTAAGCTGGCGCGCCTGGAAACAGGACTGGAGATTCGCGTGCCTCTGTTTCTCAAGGAAGGGGAGAAGATCAGGGTCTCCACCGAGTCGGGGGAGTTCGTCGGCCGGGCTTGAAACAAATCCCTACATGAGCTCCTCGATAAACGCGCGGGCAGTCTCGCTCGGAATACGATAGCTCTGATGAACCAATGGGCCCTGTTCAAGTACGGGTTCCATCTCCTGGAGCGAGGCCTGATCCGTCCGTTCGAAAAACTTTCCGATGGGAATCTCTTCACCCCAGATCTGCGACTTGGCCAAAGCAGCTTCCAGATTGGAAGCATCATAGGTGAAATCGTCTTCCAGACGCTTGACCCGCGGCCGGAACCACTGAACCGTATTGTCGTGGTTGAAAGTCACACACGGGCTGAAAACATCAATAAATGAAAAGCCTTTGTGCGCAATGCCCTGTTTGATAAGCTCGGTCAGGTGTTTCTGATCGGCGCTGAAGCCGCGGGCCACAAACGTGGCTCCCGCGGCCAGGGCCAGAGCAACGGGGTTTACCGGATTCTCCACATTACCGTACGGCGTGCTCTTGGTTTTCATGGCCATGCGGCTAGTGGGCGAAGTCTGGCCTGTGGTAAGGCCGTAGATCTGATTGTCCATCACAATGTAGGTAAGATCCGCATTGCGGCGCATGGAATGAACGAAGTGGCCGCAACCAATGCCGAAGCCGTCGCCGTCCCCGCCGGTCACCAGCACGGTGAGAGCATGGTTTGCCAGCTTGACCCCGGTGGCCACCGGCAGTGCGCGGCCATGGAGGGTATGCATCCCGTAAGTCTCAATGAACCCGGGAAAGTTCGAGGAGCAACCGATGCCGCTGATGGTGCAGACATCATGCGGTTGTATCTGCAGCTCGACAAGCGCCTTTTGAACCGCGGCAAGAACTCCATAATCTCCACAGCCGGGGCACCAATCCGGTTCTACACGGCCCTTCAGGTCCGCCATGGTGATTGTGTTCGGGGTAACAACTTCAGTCGCCATCGTGATTCTCCTGATTCGCTTTCTTCCCCGGGAAGCCTCGGTGAAGCCTCCATGCGGGAGTGTTATGGCACTTACACCATCACTTCATGAGCCGGCACGGAGAGCTTCGCCCGGCCCGCAAGCTGGTCCTTGACAGCCGTTACAATTTGCTCCGCGAAAAAGGGCTCGCCGTCATACTTGCGAATATAGCCATTGGCGACGAAGCTGGTCTCGCTGCGCAGATAGCGGGCAAATTGGCCGCTGAAGTTGTTCTCCACGATGATCGTGTGGCGCATCTTGCGGAGCAGGTCCAGAATCGTGTCTCCATGCAGTGGAACCAGCCAGCGGATAGGCAGGTGGTTGGCCCTGATGCCCTGCTCGCCGAGGATTTCGCAGGCCTCCTGAATGACGCCGTACGTGGATCCCCAGCCAATGAGCGTTACCTCGGCATCCTGCGGCCCCAGTAACTGCGGCGGTGCCACCGCGGCGGCGATGCCGTCTACCTTGCGCATTCGCTTTTCCATCATGGCGCGGCGTTTGGCATGGTTGGTGTAGGCATCGCTGATCAGCACTCCATCTTCGTCGTGCTCATCGCTGGAGACCACATGCGTGTGGCCCGCGACGCCTGGAATCACTCGCGGAGAGACGCCGCTGGGGGTGATCTTGTAACGTTGGTAGGGCTCAATGTCGCCCTTGCCATTGCTGGTGATCAACGCGCCCCGATCCACATGCGGAGCAAAGTCCAGTACCGACGGCTCGACACTGAGACGGCCCTCGGAGAGCAGCAGGTCGCAGAGCACGATGCCGGGGCATTGAAAGCGGTCCGTGACGTTGAAGATCTCCGCCATCAGCGTGAAGCAGTCGGCGATATCCAGCGGAGCGGCAATCACCCTGGGATAGTCGCCAAAGGCCGCACCCAGCATCTGCCAAAGATCGCCCTGCTCGGTCTTGGTGGGCACACCGGTGGATGGACCAGCTCGCTGGCAGTCGATGACGACCACCGGGATCTCCGCCTGTGCAGAGAGTCCCAGGCCTTCGCTCATCAGAGCGAATCCGCCTCCCGAGGTTGCGCACATGGAGCGAGCCCCGGCGTGTGCGGCGCCGATCGCCATGTTGATCACTCCAATCTCATCCTCCACCTGACGAACCATGATGCCGGCCTTGCGGCCATGCTGAGCCATCCAGTGCAAAACGCCCGTGGCCGGGCTCATGGGGTAGGCGCAGTAGAATTTGACGCCGGCCGCGGCAGCTCCCATGGCCATGGCCGTGTTTCCACTCAGTGCCGCATATCTCTTCGCAGTTGCGGGAAGAGCATGAGGGAAGGGGGTGAAGTTTTGCGCAGCATACTCATAGCCGGCGCGGGCCAACGTGACATTCTCCTGGATGACGGCGCTGCCCTTGCTGCGGAACTGCGCCTCCAGGATGCTCTCCAGGGCATCGAACTCGATGCCCATCAAACTCAGGGCAGCGCCAATGGCCAGAGTGTTCTGCGCAATCTTGTTGCGGCTGATATCCGCCAGCTTCGAGGCCGGCAACGGACACAGCGCGACGCCATCGGGAGGCGCGCCGGGATGGATGGTGTCCGCGTTGTATAAACAGACGCCGCCCGATCGCAGCAGGCGTAGATGGCGGTCCACCGTATCCTGATTCAATGGAATCAGTAAATCCAGTTGACCATGAATGGCGCCGACCGGATCCACACTGACGCGAATGGTAAGAAAGGTGTGACCGCCGCGGATGATCGACTGATACGCGTTGTAGGCGTTCAGATGGAGTCCGCGACGCGTAAAGATCTTGGCAAAGATATCGCCCGGAGAGGCCACGCCCTGACCCGCGGCGCCGCCGATACCGATACTGAAGGACTGCCTCATGAAAGACTCTCCCCTCCGGCGTTGCACATTAGAATTCACCCCCGCCGGCAAAAAACGAATCACATGGATCCTAATGGCAGCCTATGAAAGGTGGCAAGTCGGCAACTGCGCCTTCTGCCGATTCCGCGAAGGCTTGGAACCGGTCAGCGTCTTGCTGCTACATTGATTTCTTGGAGATGCTGCTCCCCCACCGGCCAGGAACTTCGTTCCAAAACAATGCCCGTGCATACGACCGGTGTTCCGCAACTTCAGTCCACCCTGAGAGGTTCCATGCCCCTGTCCCGACGATCCTTTTTGAAGAGTTCTGTCCTGGCCGCCGGTGAGATGGCTCTGCCCGCGATGGCCGCTGCGGATCCTGCCTCCGCCATAGCCACGCACGCAGGCCTTGAAGCAACGGAGGCGAACGGAAGGTCCGTCACCGAGGCAGCCATCGCTCCGACGGCAGAGTTTACCCGCGGCGTCGGCATCTATCCGGGCTTTGCCGGCGAGGTCTCTTCCCCTGCGCTCCGACGGGACCCTACAACCTATCGCAACCTTGCGCTGCGGCGCGCCGCCCGGCACTCCAGCAGCTATGATTACAACCTGACCGCGCAACTGATCACGGACGGAATCCGTGACACGACTCTACCCCGCTGGGTTGCTGTCTCTACCAGCAGCGAAGGAGAGCTCTCCAAACCCAACCGCGAGATCCTCCTGGACCACTTCCCTCCCGTCGGGCTCTCGCTGGATGGCCGCAAGGTTTGGGTCCAGGTGCAGAGCATGGGGGGAGCAGCCCCTCCAGTGGTAGACCGGCTGCGAGTTTTCGCTACGCTTCCGGACTCTCTTCCGGCCAAGGATATCCGGATCTCCGTGGAAGTCTCCCAGGACGGACGCCGTTGGGATCTGGCCGGCGAGCTGACGGCGCCGTCCTTGGCGGCGGCGGAGGACTACTCCTCCAATCTGGTTCAGGGAACAAATCGGTTCTACCCTTGGTTATCCTTACGCTACCCCAGCCGGAGCCGATTCTATCGCGTAACCTGCGAATTGCTGCACCCTGCAGCCTTGGAAACCATCCGATGGATGATCGGTCAGGTCGAGTTCTACTGCACAGGACAGCGAGTTCCGATCGGCGGGCCGAGCGAATTCACCAGCGCATGGATGAGCGCCGGCTCCGGAGAGGAGTGGGTCTCGGTGGACCTGGGAGCCGCAGGTAGCATCGATCGCATCGCCCTGTATTGGATCGCACCAGCGGCGGAGGGAAAGATTCAGGTCTCGCAGGATGAACAGACCTGGACAGACCTCCATCCTTTGGGCGCACCTGCGGCTTCTGCTGCGTTGGCGACGGGCGGCGCGCGTGCTGAGAACAGCCCCAGAGTGGAAGAGATTCACCTTCCTCAAGCCCTCGAAGCGCGTTACGTGCGCGTCTGGATGAACCGACCTGCCACGCCCTATGGTTACATTCTGAGTGAGCTTGAGGTTTGGGGCCGAGGCGGCCTTGTGCCGTCCCCGGTTGAATCTGCGCTCGAGGGCTTTCGTACCCAAGCCGGCCCGATCAACATCACCAGCGGTGCATGGCGCGTCGAACGCAGCAGCGTGGTCAAGAGCGACGGACACGCTCTATCACGCGCAGGCTTCCGCGATGACCCATGGCTTCCGGCCTCGCTTCCCGGCAGCGTGCTTACCTCTTTTTACAACGCGGGGGCAATCGCGGATCCCAACTTCGGGGAGAACCAGCTCTACATCTCCGACTCTTACTTCTGCTCCGACTTCTGGTATCGAACAGAATTTGACACCCCCTGGGCAGACGATGATGCTCGGCCGGAAGGGGTCACATGGCTGGACTTCGCCGGCATTAACTGGAAAGCGCAGATCTTTCTCAACGGCGAGGCGCTGGGAAAGATCCAGGGCGGATTTTTGCACAAACGCTTCAACGTAACCGGCAAGCTGCAGTCAGGCAGAAAAAATGCGCTGGCGGTTTGGATCGAAAAGAATCAGACTCCGGGCAGCACCAAGCAGAAGACCTTTGAGAACCCAAGCCGTAACGGAGGAGCCCTGGGCGCGGACAATCCTACCTTTCATGCCTCCATCGGCTGGGACTGGATTCCAACCATTCGCGGACGCAACACCGGTATCTGGGCTCCGATCACTCTCTATCGAACCGGAGCCGTCACGATCGAGGAACCCTTTGTCGACTCAACACTGCCCCTGCCGGACACCTCGCGAGCATCCATTCGAATCGAAGTGAAGCTGCGAAACCATGCGTCCAGGGCTGTACAAGCCACCCTGCGGGCGCGCTTCGGCTCCATCCAGGTTCAGCAGGAGATACACCTTCCGGCGCAGTCCGTCAGCGTAGCCAGTTTCTCGCCTTCGGGTTACCCTGAGATGCTGATCCTGCAACCCAGGCTGTGGTGGCCCACCGGCTATGGCGAGCCTTATCTCTATTCGGTAGAGCTGAACCTTGAAACAGTGGACGGCGCCTTGCTGGACAGCAGGAAATTCGAGTTCGGCATCCGCCAGATGAGTTACAGCGAAGACGGCGGCAGGCTGAAGATCTTCATCAACGGTCGCCGCTTCGTTTGCCGCGGTGGCAACTGGGGATTCAGCGAGTCGATGCTGCGCTACCGGGCGCGCGAGTACGAAGCAGCCGTGCGCTATCACCGCGAGATGAACTTCACCATGATCCGCAACTGGGTGGGGCAGGTGGGCGAGGAGGCGTTCTATGAGGCCTGCGACCGCAACGGCGTCATGGTGTGGCAGGACTTTTGGCTGGCCAATCCCTGGGATGGACCCGATCCAGACAACGACTCCATGTTCATGGCCAACGCCAGAGATCTTCTCTTGCGCATCCGCAACCATGCTTCGATCGGACTATACTGCGGCCGCAATGAGGGCTACCCACCTCAACCGCTCGATGCGGCGCTGCGCCAGGCACTGGCAGAGTTGCATCCGGGTATCCATTACATTCCCAGCTCCGCAGACGACGTGGTCAGCGGGCACGGACCTTACCATGCCCTGCCACCGGCGAAGTACTACGAAATTGCCGATCCTCGGCTGCATAGCGAGATCGGCATGCCCAACATACCCCCGATCGAAAGCGTGCGCCGCATGATGCCTCAGGACGCTCTGTGGCCCCAAGGACTGCAGTGGGGGCTGCATGACTTCTGCCTGCAAGGGGCGCAAGGCGCCGCATCCTTCCGCAGCATCATTGACGTCAGTTATGGCGGTGCCGAGAGCGTGGAGGAATGGGTCTCTCTGGCGCAGTTTGTCAACTTTGAAGGCTATCGGGCGATGTTTGAGTCACAGAGCCGATATCGCGCCGGGCTGCTGCTGTGGATGAGCCATCCCTGCTGGCCGTCGTTCGTCTGGCAGACCTACGACTACTTCTTCGAGCCCACCGCAGCGTACTTCGGCTGCAAGTTGGCCTCCGAGCCGCTGCATATTCAATGGAACCGTGATCAGGAGACCGTCGAGGTGGTCAACTACAGCGCCGGCGACCGGCGGCGGCTCAAGGCCAGCGTCGAGATTTTGAACCTGGACGGCTCACGCATGGCGATGAAGGGGATTGCGCTGAAGAGCATGGAAGACAGCACGGTGACCGTAATGGCTCTGGAATATCCGCAAGGGCTCTCTTCGGTCCACTTTCTCCGTCTCAAGCTCATGGATGGCGATAAGGTGCTTTCCTCCAACGACTATATGCGCGGTCTGGTCGAGGGCGACTATCGCGCCATCCGCCAGCTGGCCAAAGCCCGGGTGACCGAGCAGACCACCACCGAGCGCCATGGGCAAAGGTGGCTGCTGACCACCGTCCTTCAGAACACTTCTTCCTGGCCGTCGCTGATGACGCGGCTGAAAGCGGTGCGCGCGCAGAGCGGCGACCGCATTCTGCCCGCAATTTACAGTGAAAATTACCTTATGCTGATGCCCGGCGAGCGCCGAACCGTGACCACCGAACTGCAACATGCGGACACTCGGGGCGAAGCCCCGGCGATCGTGCTGGACGGATTCAACCTGGCTTGACGAAGCCGGCGCAGGCGCGCCTGCAACCAGTTCCAGAGGGGCTCGTCAACTGCGCAGCTACACCAACCGCATGGACATCGGCTCGCCAAGGCCGTACCTTCGTCAACATGGCCTGTCCTTCTTGGCGTGCCGATCCGAATCGCATTTGCGCAACCGACGGCGATTCACGAATCTCGAAACCCGAAACTCGGTCGCTCACTCTTGAACTCGCTCGCTGGTTCTCCGACAAGGGTCGGATTTGGCAGACGCTTTGACAAGACCCTTTGACGAGACTCGAAAAGAGGGCCACTTCGCCGTCACTCTTGACGTCAAAGGAAGAGTGGGCAAATGCGGCGCTGCCGTGACTGCCTCGCCGTAACGGCCTCACAGATTCGCCCGCGCAGGCTAATCCTGGATCGCGGGAAAGATTATCGATCTTCCTCCAACTACATCATCGGGAGTCCTATGACCATCGTCTTTCGTATCCTTCGACTGATTGCACTCTCACTCTGGACAGGCGGCCTGGTCTTCTTCATCTTCGTGGCCGCAGTGGCCTTTCGCACCTTACCCAACGCGGAGCTTGCGGGGCTCATGGTACGTGCATCCTTGATCTCGCTCCACCACCTTGGCCTGGCGTGCGGTCTTGTCTATCTAATATTGACTCTTCTGCTGGTGGCAACCCAACGGGACACGCACCCGGTGCGGGGGATCGAACTATTGCTGGCGACCGTCATGCTTGTGATCACGGCGTACTCGCAATACTCGATCATGCCCCAGATGGAGGCATACCGAATCTCGGTGGGAGGCGACATCAGCCAAGCTCCGCCGGAAGCTCCAGCAAGAGTGAACTTTGAGCATCTGCATCAAGTCTCCGTGCGTATGGAGAGCGCGGTCTTGTTGCAGGGCCTGGTGCTTCTCGGGCTGGCCAGCTTCCAAAGGCGCAACGACTACAACCGACTTACGTAGAGAGTGTTGCGCGAAGGTGGCCTGTGATGGAGCAACCCTCCAGAGGTTGGTTCAGAGATTGCCCCGAAACAACGAGCGAGGTGCCGCAAAGGGTGGTGCGGCCCAGCCGGGCACGTGGAAGGTCTTGCCTCTGCCGTCGATGGCAGCCAAGGGGACGATGGCCTGGTTGCAACGACCGACGACACTGCGCGCCGCTATCAAAACGCAAGAGTTATCCCAGGAATATTTGGAAGATATCAAACACAAAGGGCCGCTGGGGGGTGCCAGCCGGCCCTTTGCTTTCAAATCGCGCCTCCTATCAAGGGATGCAACCGGTGGGGGGTCGTCCCGACCAGAGGCGCTAATCGATTATGACACAAAATCGTGGTCTCTGGAGATACAATTTGTGCGCTCGGCTTCGGTACTAAAATAAAAAAAAGTCTGGATTTGATTTAGGGACCGTAAGGTCTTCCGACATGACTTCATCTGGCGGAAATCCGGCTGAAGCCCTGTGTCGGTTCGTTACCGAGTTGAGGAGCACTTCCATGGCGGAGATTCGAGGATTAGCTACCCATGCGGCGGGTGCCCAGCTCCTGCCCTACAAGTACACCGTCGGCGAATTGGGATCGCATGAGGTGGAGATCCGAATCTCCCACTGCGGCATCTGCCACTCCGATCTTCATCTCATCAACAACGATTGGGGATTCAGCAAGTATCCCTTTATTCCCGGTCACGAGATTGTGGGAACCGTCACTGCCGTGGGATCCGAAGTATCTACCCATAAGGTTGGGGCGCGCGTCGGCGTCGGCTGGCAGGCGGACTCTTGCGGTGTCTGCGAGTGGTGCCGGCAAGGGGACGATCACCTCTGCCCCAGGTCCCAACCCACCTGTGTGGGCCGCCATGGAGGCTACGCCGATTCCATCCGGGTAAACGCCCGGTTCGCCATACCGGTGCCGGAGGCCCTGGAGAGTGAAAATGTAGCTCCTCTGCTGTGTGCCGGAATCACTGTGTACAGTCCACTGCGAAATCTTCTGGCCCGACCCGCTTCGCGCGTCGGCGTGGTGGGGATTGGCGGCCTGGGGCATCTTGCCTTGCAGTTCGCGCGGGCCTTTGGCTGCGAGGTTACCGCCTTTTCCAGCAGCAAGGACAAGGAGACTGAGGCCCGTAAGCTGGGAGCGGAGCACTTTGTGAACACCCGTGAGAACGGCGAGATCAAGAAAGCGACGGGAAGTCTGGACCTTTTGCTCTCCACGGTCTCCGCCGACCAGGACTTTCAAAGTTTTCTGGCTCTGCTGCGGCCCAAAGGGACGCTGGTGGTCCTCGGAGCGTCGCCTTCTCCCCTGCAGATTCCGGCCTTCAGCCTGATTCTGGGGCAGAAGGCCGTCGCCGGCAGTCCAACCGGGAGTCCTCGGGACCTGCACGAGATGCTGGACGTAGCGGCGCGGCACCAGGTGCGGGCCATCACGGAGCGGTTTGCCATGAAGGATGCCAACAAGGCAGCGGAGAAGGTCAAGAAGAACCAGGTTCGCTATCGTGCTGTACTGGCCAACTGAGCAGAATCCACTTCCACCGCCGCCCAGACAAGATCATCTCGCCGATGCGCTTTGAACTTTTTGTCGCAGCCCGCTACCTCCGTGCCCGCCGGCGCCAAGCCGTAGCAGGGCTGGTGACTGTGATCTCCGTGGTCGGAGTGGCGGCCGGGGTGGGTGCCCTGATCATCGCGCTGTCTATCACCAACGGGATGCGGCGCGACATGCAACGGCAGTTGGTGGGCGTCACGGCCCATGTACAGTTGATGAGCGCCGCCGGCGACGGAATCCATCATTGGCGAGCGCTGATGGCCAGTCTGGCTCGGGTTCCTCATGTGGTGGCTGTGGCCCCGGGGCTGTATGGGCAAGTGCTCATCTCGCGCGGAGCTCGCAGCGGCGGAGCGCTGATCAAGGGCATCTTGCCGCGAAACGAACGTCGAGTGGGAAACCTGCTCCAGATGATTCACGAAGGATCGGCGGCCGATCTGGCGCCGGCTCGCAACCCCGGCGCCACTCAGAGTCAACTGGCGCCGCCGATCGTCATCGGCGATGAACTGGCTGAGACGTTGGGCGCCGGCTTGGGCGACACCGTGTTGGTCACCTCGCCGCAGGGCGAACTTACTCCGCTGGGGCTGGTTCCCCGCTACCAGAGGTTTCGCGTGGTGGGCATCTTCTCCTCCGGTTTCTACCAGTATGACTCCAGCTACGCCCTCATGCGCCTGGCGGATGCGCAGCGGCTGTTTTCCGAGCCTGACCTGATCAGCGTTCTGAGCTTCAAGATCGACGACCTCTATCAGGCTATCCCGGTGAGCAAGGCCATCGAAGAGAAGGCGCAAAAAGAGCGTGGCCCAGGCTTTCAAACCACGAACTGGATCGAGCAGAACCGCGAACTGTTCCGCGCCATGAAGCTGGAACAGGATGTAACCTTCATCGTGCTGGCCCTGATCGTTGTCGTCGCCGCTCTGAATATTCTGATCGCGCTGACGATGATGGTGATGGAGAAGACGCGGGACATCGCCGTGATGATGGGTTTTGGGGTTACGACGGAGCAGGTGCGGAAGATCTTTCTGCTGCAGGGCCTGCTGATCTCAGGGGTAGGCACTCTGCTGGGACTTGGCTTGGGTTATGGGATCAGCCTGCTGGGATCCCACTACCGGTTCATTCATCTGGACGCAAGTGTATACTCGATCGACTATCTGCCCTTTGCCCCACGACTGGCGGATGGTCTTGTGGTTGCATCGGTGAGCATCGGCATGAGTCTGCTGGCGACGCTGTACCCCTCGAGTTCGGCAGCCGGCGTTCTGCCGGCTGAGGCGCTGCGATACGAGTAGAATTACGCCGGGTGACGAACCA
>JAJYZE010000251.1 GCA_021800195.1 Acidobacteriota bacterium | reverse complement strand
CTCATCGGGAGGGAAGTAGTCGGTCGGGACCTGAACGACTTTGATTTTTCCGAGACCGATGGCAGGGTTCTCGGTGAGGTAGCGACGCCGCACGCACGCCCAGAAGAACCCGATCACGCGGCTCTGTTTTTTCTGTTTGGCAAGAGGACCGTCTTCCCATGTATTGCGGAAATTCAAAAGGGCATCCAGATCGAGTTCATCCAGGTACTCGAAACCCTGAACTCGCGCCCAGGCGAGGAACTGTTTGCGGAAGATGGTTTCGAGCTTCTTGAGTGTGGAAGTTTCGACGCTCCTGCTCACGGCGTCGGCCAGGTAGGCGTCGACCGCCTGGGCAACCGTCACCCTGGGCCTCGGCTTAGGCCGGATCTCATGGGAAGGGACTGCTGGCGTCTCTGTGGGTGGCGCTGGCGGAGTCGGTGGCGCTGCTGTCTCGGACCTGCTCGATTCGGCCGTCGCCATGGCGGATCCAAACGGCGGCTGGCCCTTCGCCAGAGCTTCTTCGAGTTGCTGGCGAACGGCGTCGGCCTCGGCCCACTGGCGGGTCCTGGCGCTCTGGCGAAAGTAGTAGCCGTTGATCTGGCCGCCGACCCATTTGGGACAGTTGCACCGGCGGCAGGCGCGATCCCTCGAGAATTTGCAGCCAGCGGAATGGCGAGTAAAGACGGAAAGCAGCATCGGGCTCCCACTTCTTCAGGTGAGATTGCCCGCTGTTTCGGACTCGGTCAAAAGGGGGCAACGTACAAATCACGTACAAAAATGCCTCTCAAATTTGACCGTGGAAGATAAGCTACTGAAACCAAGTAACTTAGAGTTGGTGGAGGCGGCGGGAGTCGAACCCGCGTCCGAAAAAACCTTCAACAGAGAGCCTTCATGCTTTTTCCAGTTCGCTTTTGTCTCGTAGCCAGCGCTTGGAACGGACAAAGATGCGCCAGCCACCAGCCTGATTGATCTCGTCCTCGGCGTACAGGCGGAACGCCCCTGGACCAGCCTACTGTGCGACGATCGGTACCGGCCCGTAGGCGAAGCCGGAGCGATCGGCTACTTAATTCTTAAGCAGCAAGCGCGAATTGAGGTTCGGCACTTATAGTTTTGTGAGCGATTACGGGTGTCCACACCCCGGCATGCCTCTCTGCCGCAAGTAATCCCGTCGAAACCGTGACGCCCCCTTTGCAGAGGCCGGTGCAAACGTTCCCTTGGGCGAAAAAGAACTATCCCAAGTATACCTCGGCCGGAGTGCGCGGCCGAAGGCATGGCCCGCTCCGGCAGCAGCCCTCGTCGCGAAGAGCGTGGACCTTTCCAGTGCGGGGCGACACCGCCGATTGCGTCAAGTGCGCCCTCGGATGCTGCGGAACGGAGAATTTCGATTGGACCTACGCGATTGCGTAGCCGCAAAAACAGATTTCCAGGAATAAGAATCTCGACCCGGCATCACCAGCAGATACGAGGTCTCGGTTCAGGGGCCTGGGCCTCAGGAGGATCCCGGGAAGGCTCCTTTTGAGAATTTAGCCCCGGCACCAAAAGAGAAGCAATGGATGCCCACCTTGATTCCTGGCTTTTATTGTTTTATTATCAGAGACTTATGTCTGTTCCGAGAACTGGCCTGCCTCCAGCCGTTGCATGGCCAACAAAAAAAGACGGCACGAACGGTAATCTGTCCGTGCCGGGAGGCCAGTGACGCAACTTGCTCTCGAGTAGTCGGCGTCTCGAGAAACCTTCGCGAGATATGCTCTTTGGGAGAAATCTACGCTAAAAAGAATATAGCACATAACTGGATGGGGATGTCCAGCCCTCAACGGATCAAGTTTGTTAATTTCTTTCAATTTCCTGGGCGAGGCGAAGATCCTTCTCGGTAATTCCTCCGGCATCATGGGTTACAAGGCCGAGGCGCACCTTGTTGTAGCGAATGTCGATGTCGGGGTGATGACCCTTGGCTTCGGCAAGCTCCGCCACCCGGTTGACGAATCCCATTGCCTGTTTGAAGTCTTGGAAGACGACGGTCCGGGTCAGCTCGCCTTGCTCCAGCTTCCAGGCCGGCAAACTGAGCAGAGCGGCTTGCAACTGTGTATCAGCAATTATCTCCGGCATTCTCACTCTCACTCCTCCTCGCGCAGAGACTCATCCCGGCATCCGTGCAGGGCTGGATGGTTGCCGGGGAGCATCTGTCTGCATCTTATGGCCGGTTCAGTCGCCCGTTGCAGCCGATGGGGCGGACTGCTTGCGGGCGCTGACCCAGCCGGGCTTTGTGACCTGACGGCTGCGGCCCAAGGCCAAAGCCGCGGCAGGGACATCCTCTGTGATGCAGGATGCGGCCGCCACGTAGGCTGAATCCCCAATGGCGACGGGGGCGACCAGGGTGGAGTTGGAACCGACGAAGGCGCCGTTGCCGATGGTGGTGGGGTGTTTCCTTTCTCCGTCGTAGTTGCAAGTGATGGTTCCCGCGCCGATGTTGACGTAGGCGCCAAGAGTGGTGTCGCCCAGATACGCAAGGTGGTTGGCTTTGGAGCCGCGCCCGACTCTGGCGTTCTTGGTCTCGACGAAGTTACCGATGTGGGCCTCCGGACCGATGTGGCTGCCGGGGCGGAGATGGCAGAAAGGGCCTAACTTTACGTCGTCCCCGATGGTTGTGTCCGCGATGACGCAGTTGGGGCGAATCAGAACATTGTCGCCTAGCTGGGTGTTCTCCAGCACGTTATAGGATCCAATTTTGCAGTTGGCGCCGATGCGGGTGTTGCCCAGCAGTTGGACAAAGGGCTGGAGGACGGTGTCCGGGCCAATCTGGACGGTGGCATCGATGACCGAGGTTTCAGGGCGGAAGATGGTGACGCCCTGGGCCATGAGGCGGCGGGCGGTAGACAGGCGCATGGCGGCGTCCAGGTGCATCATCTCCTCGATGGTGTTGGCGCCGAGCACCTCTTCGACCGGACCTGCGGAGCGCAGGGCGACAACGCGTTCCCCGTGGGCGACGAGCTGGGCGGCGACATCGGTGAGGTACAGTTCGCCGTGGGCGTTGTTGGGGGTGAGGGAGTCAAGGTGCGCGAAGAGCGCAGAGGTGCGGAAGCAATAGATACCGGAGTTTATCTCCGGCGCGGAGAGTTGATCGGTTGTGAGCGCCTTCTGCTCGACGATCGCCTGCACCTCCGGCGCGGAACCTGAAGTCCGCAGGACTCGGCCGTAGCCGGTGGGGTTGGGTGGTACGGCGGTCAGGATGGTCATGGCCGCGCGCTCGGCGAGGTGAAAGTTGCATAGGGCCAGGAGGGTGGCGGGCTGGATCAGGGGGACATCGCCAGAGAGCACAAGAAAGTTCTCCGGGGCGGCCTTATTGCTCGCGGCCAGGTGTTCGCGAAGCTGCTGCATGGCATGGCCGGTGCCGTGCTGCTCCGGTTGCAGGACGAAGTGAACGCCGGTGGTGGCGGCGGCGGCGTGGACCGCCTCCGCCTGATGGCCGATGATGCAGTAAATCTGCGATGGGGGGACCAGGGATCTGGCGGCCGCGATGACGTGCAGCAGCAAAGCCTGGCCACCGATTTCGTGAAGCACTTTCGGGCGGCGGGAGTTCAGGCGGGTGCCTTTGCCGGCCGCCATAATGGCGATTCCAAAGGAAGAGGTTTCCATAGGCTGATTATCATCCGTTGGAGGGGTTTCTACGAGAGGTCTATTTGCCGGAGGGTCCCCTCGTGGGTGAGCCGGCTTGGCAAAGGCCAAGGATCGTGGCGCCGAACTCGGCGATCTTGTCTCGGCTGAGGCCGCGAATGGAGGCCAAAGCCTCCATGGAGCCGGGCCTGCTAAGGACGATGCTGCGCAGCAGGGTATCCGAAAGAATGAAGAAGGTAGGTAGACCCGATGCTTTGGCTGCCTCCCGGCGCCAGTCCTTCAGGCCGGCTTCGAGGGTGAGTTGTGCCGGGGTGAGTTGGGAGGTCTGCGGTGGTGTGGGTGGGGGCGGGGACGCAGTTGGCCGGGCCGGCAGTGGGGCGGAGGCAGAAAAAGGAGCCGCAGCTTTGGGGGCCTTTTCCGGCCTGGCGGAGGCTGCGGAGGCCAGTGCCGGCGCGCTGTGTTTCACATCCGCAGCGGCTGCAAGAAGCAGGGGCGGGCCGGGGTCTCGAAGCGGGGGGCCGGGGCTTTGGCGGGCTGTGCCGGCTATGGGATACTCCCGGCCGCGGCAGATGGCGATCAGATCTGCGCCGTAGCGGTCGATCTTGGCGGAGATCATCCCGGGCACAGCGTGAAGGGCGGTAAGGGTCTTTGGAGCGTATACGGCGATGGAGCGCAGGACCGCATCGGGCAGGATGAAGATGGCTGGGGTTCCGGTGGGGCGCGCAGTCTCCGTGCGCCAGTTGCGAAGGTGTTCCAGAATGTGTTTGGCTGCCGGGGTGAGGTGGGTAGAGTCCGGGGAGGGCGAGGGAGTGGGCTTGGGGTTGTCCGGTCGAGTGCGTTCTGACTGGACTGCGGCTGAGCCTTTCCTTGGACGGGTTTCGCGGGGGCGGGTTTCGCGGCGCGTATCGGGGATCGCGGAACGGAGCCAGACGGTGTCCAGGGCCGCGTCGTCGCCATCCGAGAGCACGGCCTTGCCATCGTGAGTGATGGTTGCCTTTTTATAGGTGACCTCGCGTTCGTCCTGCGTGCGGAAGGTCTCATGGGCCAGGGTGAGGAGGCCGGCTCGCGCCAGGCCGTCCAGAAGGACGTCGAAGGCTTTGCGGTCCTTGGTCAGGTTGAGTTCAGCAAAGAGCTTGCCGGTGGAGGTGCTGCGGTGCTCGAGCGCCGCGAGGATCTGGAGCAGCCAACGGCGCTCCCTGGGGCGGGGCTGGTGCGCGGCGTTGGCGGCTTCCCTGGCGGCGGGGTTGCAGACGTCGCAGAGGCCACAGGGTTTGAGCTTATCTGTGGTTTCGCCGAAATGCTGCACCAGACCGGCCATCCGGCAGGTGGCGGACTCCGCGAAGGCGATCATGCTGCCGACCTGAGCGCGGCGGATGGCGACCTGAGTCTCATAGGCAGACTTCCAGGCGGGCTGGTTTTTCTGCCTGGCGGGTGGATCG
>JAJYZE010000250.1 GCA_021800195.1 Acidobacteriota bacterium | reverse complement strand
AGGGCTTTGAGAACTCTGCGACAAAATAACGTTCTCCGCCGCGTTGGCGCCCACGCACTGTATGATCGTCGACGACTTCGACGTCTCCTCCTCGGCGCCCGAGGTCCAACAGAATGTGTGATCTCTGGGAGGCAGGAAATGTGAAGCGGAAGAGCCCCGTCCAGGTGGTCACGGTCATCTCTGCAAGTATCTTGTAGTCGTTGAGATAGACGCTGTAGTACCCCGGAGACGACTTTTCGCGTATCTTATCGTAGACTGAGGCGCTGCGTTCCGGCGGCACGGTCCAGTTTCCTACCATCGGCATCACGATTGGATGGCCATTTGCGCCACCGCTGAAGCCATAGATCATGCGGTTGGGATAGAAGTATGACGCTCGCACGCCTGCCGGATACTCCAGATCCAGATTCGCGTTGATGGGACCCAGTTCAGTGGAGCTATGCGGAAGAACCGCGTCCGGCGTGGTGAATCCTGAATATAACTGCTCCCCGGGGGGCGGAGCGTTCCCAATCAGAATCTGGCGATCCAGCGGCGCGGTACCGACGAGGCCGTTCACGTAATCCAGCGGTTGGCCGCTTGCTGACGGCGCTTTCTGCGCCTGGGTTGCCGTTGGAACTGCAAGACGAAGTACCAGGACAAGGCCCGCTCCCCAGATGGAAAGCTGATTCGCACACCTGTGTGTCTGTTTGCTTTCCGTTCGACGCAGATGCCGTTGATTATGGCCATTACGCTTGCGTTGGAGATCGCGGGTTCTCAAAGAAGACCGTTCGCATTCTGGCATCTACTTTTCTCCCGGCACAAGCGTAAGGGCAAAGACCACCACATTCCTGTTTTGGGGAAGAGTGAAGCTCTTGACCTGCTTGTTGGGGTCAAGAGGAAAGGTATAAGCGTAGAGATGGAAGGTATTTGGGTCTACCGACCCGTCGCCCTCTAGCCGATACGGAACCTGGACCGCATCCGACTCTCCCCGCAGATGTCTAGGCTCTGCCCAGTCGCTTACGGTTTGAGTAAATGGCGTTGAGGTTCCGTCGGTGTAGTTGACCGTAAACAGTTGCCGACGCTGATTTCCCTCCACGCCAGTACCCAGCAACCGCAGACTCGCATAACTTCCCTGAGGGAGATGGACCGTCCGGCTGCTGACGGCATCGGGCACGCCCGGCGGACCGAGCTTGAAGCGAACCTCGTCGCCAACCTGCTCTGCGCCCAGCGTCTCCTCGGATAGAGAGGATCCATCGCGATCCATGCTCTCCGACGACGTGAATTTTGCGCCTTTCTGGTCAATCGCCCGCACGTTGTAAGCCGACGAAAGATCGACTGATACCGTGCCCTTCAGCACAGGCGTCACATTCAGGGTGATGGTTGTGCTATGCGTAAGGTTTTCCGAAGTACCCGAGATGGTCACGGTGCTGCTGTAGGGAGAAGCATGGCTGGATGCATCGGCAGTCAGTGTGCTTCGGCCATTCGCCGATGAAGGCTCAAAGGTTAGACGCACATCCTCTGGAACTCCTGATGCGCTGAGTTGAACCTTTTGCTGGAATCCTCCCATCGGCAGCAATAGGATGTGACCGGCTCGGCTCATTCCCTGCGGTACGGACAGATCGGCGGGGGCCGAGATGGAAAAGTCCGGCTGTCCCGCATGGGGCGACGGCAACACGTCATAGAGCGGCTGCACCGGATGCGTATCAGGGTTCTCTTCCGCGACCGAGATCGCCAGGATCCGGATATGAGGATTGGTTGGCAGCCTGAGGCTCTTCGCACCCTCGGGAAGATCCATCCGATAGCCGAAGAGATACGAGTAACTGTAGGCAACGTTTTTGCCTGCAGCGTCGTGATAGTGATCCGAATACCATGCCAGTTCCGCACGTTTGATGAAGCCGGGCTTGAGACCGATCATCTCACCATAGCTGTTATCACCACCCGCAGAAGTCCACTCGCGATCATCCCACTGTCCGATGAAGCCTCCCCAGTCCTCAATATCCAGCTCCTTCTTGTTCTTGCCGGCCTCAAAGACGGCCTTCTGATCCCCGGCTTCTGCCGCAGCGAGGATATAGATGCGATTGAACTTGCCCTGCGGCAATGCGATCCTCTGCCCTTTGGTCACGATCGCGTTCGGAGCGCCTGTCGCTGCCGGCCCCAACTTGAAGGCAACGCCGTTGAAAAGAATCTGCGCCGGCAGCATCTCTGCGGGAAGAGCATCTCCTTTCTCATCGAAACCAGTCTTGTCGACGGTGCCGGCGCTGGTAGCAGTCGCCAAGTCATAATGCAGCGAAACCGGCGTAGACCGTACGCTGGCGACGTTGAACATAGGTGGCGTGAGCCGGACCGCGAACGTACGCGGCTGATAGGCTCCGAAGGATGTCACCAGCGCACCGTTCTCCACCTTCACAGTGCCGACTGGCTGTTCCTGTCCGTTCACCTCACTTGCGCTGATGATTGGAGATGCAAATGAGATGTGAACCTCCGGCTGCGGCTTTCCATCCAGTTCCACCAGACGCAGAATGTATTCGTCACTCGCCTCGGCTCTCTTCAGCGCCATAATTCCAATGCGTGGACTGTTTATCTGAACCAGGGAGAAGCTGCTCCCCAACTCTCCCTTGTGCTTGGTGGCCTCAAAACCAATCAGGGGATCGTTCAGCCGCTCCGCCTGCCAGTCCGTCTGCGCCTTGCGCCATCCATCAACATGCCCGGATATGCCGTAGGTAAACTCATGGTGCCCGATATCCTGTGTTCCCTGGTCCGGGTAGCCTCCCCTGGTTCCCGGCGTACGGATCAAAGTGAGACGGAGGGTATGGTCATTTGGCTTATCCGATCCATTCTTGCAACTGGTCAGGATCGTCGTGCCAAACTTTCCGCTCATATCCGTCAGGTCAATCCACTGGTGGGTTGCAACCTCAAAGGTCCGCGGTTGCGCCGTTGGCCGTTCAATGGTGCCGACCCCCAAATTGTAGGTGGCCATCTGGTTGGAAGCCGTCAGCGGAAACACCGCCTTCAGATTGCGTTCACGGCTGTTCCAGTCAATCACATTTCCGAACTCGACCCGCTTGCCGGCGTCGCCGGCAGAGAGCTTGATCGTTTGGATGAATCGCGAGCCATCGGTTTCACGAGTCACCTGGATGGCTACCTGTACCGGCCCTGACTCCACTACGCGAATCTGTGCTGGTCCGGAGACGTAAGCGCGCGGTGGCGCCTGCTCCTGATCCCAATCCATGTTCCATGCCGGCCATTGAGAAGGGTTGTCATAGGAGAGCGCAAGCCGCGCGGGTGCAGCGAGCAACTCGCGGTTTGCCTTCTTATCGAAGATGCTCGAAACGTCGCCGTCGGCGTTAATCTGAACGCGATAATAGCCATTCTCCAGCTCTTGGCCACTCACATGCAGGGTTGACTCTCCCGCATCAGCAGCGGCTCCTTTCAGCACGTGATAGACCGCGTAGCCCACCGAAGGCACGCGCGCCTCAAAAAGGACCTTACCATCGGAGATTTGGGCGGGCAGCACGCTGCCATCCGGACCGACAACATGCGCCTCCGTTGGCAGGCCATTCGGGAATTTCAAGTTGGCTTCCACGATGTCGTCCCGCTCGATGTTCAGCGGGTTGAACACCACCACTGGTAAGCCCTCCCCGGCTGTATCCATGGCTGCTGACACGCCTTCGACGCCACTCTTGAGCACGTCCGCGAACTGATTGAGCGCGATCACGTCATCATTCCAGGCGAACTCATAGGCCTTTGGAGTCGCCGTACCCGCGGCCAGGTCGTGGAAGTGAGCCGCCATGGCTAGCGTCCAGGCGCGGTTTAACCGCTCCATCGGATAGGCGCGCGCTCCCAGCCACGACGCAGCCACAGAGGACTTCTCTGCGGCGTCAGCCAGCAGCTCTTCCTTGCGGATCCAGCGCTTTTGATAGGCCTGTGAGGTCAGCGAGCCGGCGGAATGATTGGTAAGCTCCAGCTCGCCGGTATACCGCGGCAACAGGTTCTCCTCCGCGGGCGTGATATCGCGGAACATCTGATCCGCAGTGGCGGAGATCACATGCACCGGCCCTTCGCCCACTTGGACCTGAGGCCAGTCAGCATGGGCTTCACCACGGTAGGACATCCCGTTCTGCGGCGGAAGAGCAACCGTGCCTTTTGTAACGATTGCCTCTAGCCGCTTCACCGACTCGTCATTCGGCGCGCCCCCCACATCACCGGTTCCGTAGTAGTGATAGTCCGTGAAGACTCCCGTCACTTTTCCGTTATGCAGCACCCGCGCGGCCCAGTCGCCTTGAAAGCGCCGTTCCGCATTCTGCTGTTCGCCTAACTCGATACCCTGCTGCTCCGAGCGCAAAGCGAAGAACTGCTGCAGGCTGCTTGAGCTGACCTGGTTTCCCCGCCGCCTATCCTGGACTTGTTCCTGCATTGCCGCTATCTTCTTTTCGACGTCGCTCAGCGCAGGATTCGGCGGCAGAGGCGGCAAAGGCGTGCTCAGATCCGTGGTGATGCTTCCGCTGTAGGCTCCGGGGTTCAGCGCCGCCATCACGCTTTCTCCGTCCGGCCCCACCCACACACCCACGTTGAACGGCGTGCCCTCCGGCGTTCTCTCCAGCGAGTCCGGCCCCCCTGCGTTCGCCGACGAGCCCCAGGTCAATTTCTGTGTGGAGAATCCCTTTACCCCGGCGTGTGCAAGGATGGTCGGAAGCGAAGCGGGAAATCCGAAACAATCCGGCAACATGAACTCTTCGCTCGACTTGCCAAACTCTCGCTGGAACCACTCATTGCCATAGAGAATCTGGCGCAGGAGCGCCTCTGCGCTCGGCGCATTCACATCACCCTCTTCCATGGACGAGCCGGCCGGAAACCAACGCCCAGCCGCTACATCCTTCCTGACTTCGGCAAACTCGTCAGGGTAGTACTCCTTCATCATGCGATATCGATTGGCCCCACTGAAGTTGAAGATATAGTGGGGATATTTGGCAAAGAGCTTGAAGTTGTACTCCATCGTGTTGCGCAAATACTGATTGATTACCTGCGGATACTCCCATCGCCACTCGGTATCCAGATGCGCGTAGCCAACAACGTAGAGCGTGGGGACTTTCTCCAGATT
>JAJYZE010000249.1 GCA_021800195.1 Acidobacteriota bacterium | reverse complement strand
AGACCTTTGAAATCGAGTGGCCTGCGGTGGTGACCACCCAACAGGGGCTGAATGAGCCCCGTTATCCAACGCTGCCCAACATCATGAAGTCCAAGAAGAAGGAGATTCGCAGACAACCTCTGGAAGCTTTTGGCATTGCGCCCAGGTTGAAGGTGTTGGGATCTGAGATCCAGGTGAAGGAACGGAAGCGGAAGATTCTCGATGGCAAAGATGCATCGGCGGCAGCGGCTCAGTTGGTCAAGATGCTGCGGGAAGAAGCTGGGGTGGTCGCATGATTCTGATGGTGGCGGAGCAGTCGAATGGAGTCTTGAGCAAGAGCGCCTATGAGCTTGCTCAGGCAGCGCGACAGTTGCAGGGCGAGTTACCCAACTGCGGCGCAGTGACGGCGCTGGTGCTGGGCAGCGGAGTGGCAGCGGCGGCTTCGGCAGTGGCGCTGCTCGCCGACCAGGTGCTGGTGGCAGACATTTCCGCGCTAGGGCAGTATGATGCGGAGGTTTGGGCCTCTGCCGTGGCGCAGATTGCCGGGGAGGGCGAGGCGCAGGTGGTGCTGATCGCCGGCAGCCGAAGTGGGCGGGAGTATAGCCCTCGGGTTGCGGTAAAGCTGGATGCGCCGCTGCTGGAGGATGTCATTCGCCTGCAGTGCGAACGGTTGGACGAGGGTGGAGGTGTGGTGCTTCGCGCCGAGCATTACACCTTTTTATCCCGGGTGACCGAACGCATCGAGACGCAGGCTCCGGCCGTAGTGGTGACCGTGAAGCCGGGCTCATTTGTCGCCGCTGCTGCTGGAACCACGCAGGCCGAACAGTTTGATGTGGACCTTCAACTTCCACAGAAACGCCTGAAGGTTACCGGAAGCATCAAGGAGAAAACCGGCAGGATTGCTCTCACCGAAGCCGACGTAGTAGTTTCGGGCGGGCGTGGAGTGGGCTCGCAAGAGGCATTTGCGGAACTGGTCGAGGGCCTTGCGGACCAGTTGGGAGCTGCCGTGGGAGCTACGCGGGCGGTGGTCGACGCTGGATGGAGACCCTATTCAGAGCAGGTGGGGCAGACAGGCAAGACGGTGCAGCCGAAGTTGTACGTTGCGGTGGGGATCTCCGGCGCTGTTCAGCATCTCTCGGGGATGAACAAGAGCAAGTGCATTGTTGCGCTGAATAAGGATGCGGATGCCCCGATCTTCAAGATTGCCGACTATGGAATCGTCGGCGACGTGAAGGAGATTGTTCCGGCAGTGATCGCCGAGTTGCGAAAGTAGGATCGGAGCGGAGCCAGCCGAATGGGCAGGTTTCCCTTGCAACGCGAGATGAAGTTTGGGTGATTTCAGATGCTTCCCTTAACACAGAAGGTTCTCTTTCTGCTCTTTGCCGCGCTCACCGGGAGTATCGGGGCCAGGGGGTTCTACCGGCTCTCTCGGCGCATCCGGGCCGGGCGCCAGGATCCGGAACAGCGTTGGAATGCTTTGCCGCGCCGCCTGTGGTTTGCGCTGAAGACGACGGTCTCGCAGAATCGAGTCTTTCGGAAGCGGCCGGTGGTGAGCTTCTTTCATGCATGGATCTTCTACGGATTCTGTTTCTATATACTGGTCAATCTGGTGGATGCGGTAGAGGGGTACGTCCCGTTCACCATCTCATCGAAAAGCTGGACTGGGGCAACTTACAACCTATTGGCGGATGTCTTCAGCATGCTGGTGATGCTGGGTGTTCTGGCGCTGGTGGTTCGGCGTTTCTGGCTGCCCTCTGCAAAGGACTTTCGCTTCAACCCGCGAACCTCGCTGCATGAGAACGTTCGCCGAAGGTATATCACGCGCGATTCACTGATCGTCTCCTGCTTCATCCTGTTCCATGTCAGCAGTCGGGAGATGGGCACCGGGGCGCGGCTGGCCATGGAAGGTCCAGACGGTTTTCAACCCTTTGCGTCGCTGTTATCGCATGCATTTTCTCCAGCGAATGCGATGGTGTGGCGGATCTTTGGATATTGGGGAGCCCTGGGGAGCGTATTGCTCTTCCTGATGTACTTTCCCTATTCCAAGCATCTCCATCTGCTGATGACGCCGCTGAAGTATCTGGTGGCGCGGGAAGATCGCTCGGGCGTCTTGCCGCTCCTCGATCTGAATTTGGAGACCGACGGGGCCGGGCAAGAGCCAAAGCTCGGAGCCCGGCGTCTGGAGGATCTGAGCTGGCCGAGGTTGCTGGATGCCTATGCGTGCATTCAGTGCAATCGTTGCCAGGATGTGTGTCCGGCGGCGGCGACCGGAAAGGCGCTTAGTCCGGCGGCGCTGGAGATCAACAAACGCATGGAATTGAATGCGCTCGCACGGCAGGGAAGCCAGTTCGAGCAGGGGATGGAGAGCCCGCGGGCGCTGCTGGAGTTCGCTCTTTCGCCGGAGGCGGTCTGGGCCTGCACGACCTGCGGAGCGTGTATGGAGGTCTGCCCGACGCAGAATGAGCAGATGTTGGACATCATCGACGTGCGTCGTCAGCAAGTGATGATGGAGGGAGATTTTCCGGCCCAGTTGCAGATGGCGTTTCGAGGAATGGAACGGACAGGCAATCCATGGGGAATAAACCGCGACCAACGGATGGCCTGGGCAGAGGGGCTGGTGGTTCCAACGGTGGAAGACAACCCCGCCCCGGATGTTCTGTACTGGGTGGGCTGCGCGGCGAGTTACGATCCGCAGTCGCAGAGGACGGCGCGAGCCTTCGTGCAGTTGCTCACCCGGGCTCAAGTGAACTTCGCCGTTCTGGGAAAGAAAGAGTGTTGTACAGGCGACACCGCCCGGAGGGCCGGCAATGAGTACCTCTACCGGCAGTTGGCGGAGCAGAATGTGGCTACACTGACGGCTCTGCGCCCCCATCTGATTGTGGCTACCTGCCCACACTGCATGAATTCCATCGGGAAGGAGTACCGGCAACTGGGCGGCAACTTCACGGTGATGCATCATACCGAGTACCTGGAGTCTCTGCTGGCTGAAGGCAGGTTGGCGCCCCACCCAACGGCGGCTGCGGTGAGCTATCACGATCCGTGCTACCTGGGCAGACACGCCGGGGTATATGACGCCCCGCGCCATCTGCTGCGGGTGCTCAGCAATGAATTTGTGGAGTTGGAGCGGAGCCGGGAGAACTCGTTCTGCTGCGGGGCCGGTGGAGCCCAGTTCTGGAAAGAAGAGGAGGCCGGGGCAGAGCGAATCTCCCATAACCGTTACCGTGAGGCGCAGCGCGTACTGGAACAGCGCGCGCCCGGAGCGGAGGCTACCCTGGCGGTCGCTTGTCCGTTCTGCAAGAGCATGCTGCAGAGCGCCCCTGGAGGACGTGAGAGCGAAACCGGCAAAGAGGGCAACGCAGAGATTGTGGGAAAGCATGAGCTCGAGGTCAGGATCAAAGACATCGCGGAGGTGTTGCTGGAGGGTTTGGAGGTAGAGGCTGGCCCGCCCATCTCTCCGGTCAGCGTAGCGCAGGCCCCGCAACGGCCAGACGGAGAGGGTCGAGCAGAAGCGGCTGGAGAGTCAACGCCGGTTGCGGCAGCATCGTTGGCAAGGGAAGGCGCCGGAACCGCGGACTCCATTGCGATTGTTTCCAAGAGTGACTCGACACCAACAACGCCGCCGACAGAAGATCTGCAAACAGGAGCAGCCGCAGGTGAGAGCGGAGCCACTGCCGGCCGCAGGAAGTGGACTCCAAAGGCGCTCCAGAACAGCGCCGCATCCGATGCGTGTTCGGCCGCCACGTCATCGCCCGCTCCGACGCCTGATCGATCCTGTTCTGTACAGCCTGGCTCGAATCTGCCGGGTCGGGAAGGGGTTTCGATCGAAGGATCGACGAGACCGGCCGAGAAGACCGAGAGTATTGAGGCCCCGGCACGAAAGAAGTGGGAGCCTAAGCGGGGCCGGTAGGGATTGGACTGCAGCCGTCCCCGAAGCTCGTCCCAGGAGCGAAGGCGCACATATGAAGCCATCAAAGTTGAAGAATAACTTATATTTGCAAATGTTTATTCAAGTAAGTTATTAACTTCTTGCAGTCGCTTGGCAGTGACCAGGAAGACGCTCCTTGCCGAAATAGCCGCTTGTCTACCTGTGGAAAAACAGGTAGAACGAGGGTTGAGCCTGAAGATCCGGGAGAATTCCCCAAGATTGGAGAAGTTGATGGCAACCGGAATAGCACAAGCACAGCCCGTGCTCCGCGAAGTGATGGATATCCGACAGGCGTCGGAGTATCTGGGGATCAGCGGAGATACGCTCTATCGTTACGCATCGGAGGGGTTCGTACCGGCATTCAAGCTGGGGAATCGATGGCGGTTTCGCAAAAGCGTGTTGGACCACTGGATGGACGTACAGAGCGGTGTAGCGCCAAAAGAAGCGGCCGAACCAGGAAAGAAGAAGCCGGTGGCCAGCGCGCGCTGAAGCCGGCTTTTTGCCGGCTTGGACCGTTAGGCTTCTCTGCCTGAGCCGGTTTCGGTTGGAAGCGGCGTAGCGCGGCTTGCCCGCACTCCTTCCAGGTCAGGGACAGAGACGCCCGGTGTAGCCTTGTGACGCGCTTGGTGTCAGCCGCACGATGCGGCCCCATTAGCGGTTTCAAAGCGGCCTGAGACCTGAGAACGGATGCACTCGTTTTGAGCGCTGGCCAGGCCGCTGCCCCCTGTCCGTCGCTGCCCCGATCCTGCCGGTGTATTAGCCGGAGGACGGATACACCCATTCTGGAATCGTTCTAAGCGCGGACGAGGGTGAGGTGAGTAAGTTCAGGCGGGCAGTTGAATCGCAGGGGTAGACCCACCGTTCCAAGACCGCGATTGACATAGAGTTGCATCTGCTGAAGTCGATAGGAGCCCTCAACATATTTTTCTCCCATCGGGGGCAGGATAAGAGGACCCACAAAGGGCAGGCGGATCTGGCCTCCGTGAGAGTGGCCGGAGAGCATGAGATCAATGAGCGGAAATCGAGGATGCAGAACGACCTTCTCGACATAATCCGGCTCGTGGCACAGGAAGAGCACTGGCGCTTTGGGGCGGGCCGGAATGGCGGAGTTTAAGTCGGGAACCTGCGTTGCGGCGTCGCTGCAACCACAGATCCACAAGCGGTCGCTCCC
>JAJYZE010000248.1 GCA_021800195.1 Acidobacteriota bacterium | reverse complement strand
CATCCGCTGGGCCGTCTCCTGGAAGTAGGCGGCCAGCGGCGCGACGAACTTTGAATCCGCGGCGTCAAAACCCTGGCTTAGTTCTAGCAGCCCCTCTGCGGTCGCGCCGGGACCGCGAGCGGCGCTACCGGCCGGCATCAGGAGGAAGCGCGCAGTGGGCGCGCCGGTAAAGTCTGTGCCCGTCCCTGTGGGTGCCAGGTTCAGGCCGGCGTTGCGAGCGACCGTCTCCAGCGCCGAATTGAGTTGCGTGGATGTCATGGATGAGTTCCTCATGCCTTGATATGGGCTTCCCTTATTTTAGCGTTTTGACTGGCCATCCGCTTGCAACGCGCCCGGGTTGTGCGATGGCCTGAGGAGCTCCTGCGGCGCGGCTGCGGCGCAAGCCTCCTCAAAGGCCGGTGCAGTTTGCCTTGGTCTCAGAAAGACCGTGACGCCAAGCACTGCAAAAGACCCCGCGGCTCACCGGAGGAGTCTCCTGATCTACAATGGCTGGGCTATGGCATTTAAGTTTCAGGGTGTTGACTTTATCTCCTTGGACTCTCTGCTTTCGGAAGATGAGCTTCTGGTTCGCAACAACACGCGCGCCTTCGTCGAAGATCGCGTAACTCCCATCATCGAGTCCTGCAACCGGGAGGGCCGTTTTCCCCGCGAACTCATCCGGCCCATGGGTGAACTTGGCTTCTTTGGCGCCACCCTGTCGGACTACGGCTGCGCCGGCATGAGCAATGTCGAGGCGGGCCTGCTCTATCAGGAGCTGGAGCGGGGCGACTCCGGCGTCCGCAGCTTCGCCAGCGTTCAATCCGCCCTAGTGATGTTTCCTATTCACGCCTTTGGTTCCGCAGAGCAGAAAGCGCAGTGGCTGCCCCAACTGGCTACGGGAGAGAAGGTGGGTTGCTTCGGTCTCACCGAGCCGGACTTCGGCTCCAATCCCGGCGGGATGCGGACGCGGGTGCGCATGCAGGGAGATGAGTACATCCTGAACGGCGAGAAGATGTGGATCACCTCCGGCAGCATCGCCGACATGGCGGTGATCTGGGCGAAACTGGAAGATCCCTCGACGGAGAGAGAGCCGCGCATCCGCGGCTTTCTGGTGGAGACCGATCGCCCTGGTTTCTCCGCGCAGGACGTCCATGGCAAGTGGTCGCTGCGCGCCTCGGTCACCTCCGGCCTCTCACTGCAGAACGTTCGCATTCCTGCGGCCAACCTGCTGCCTGGCAGTGATGGGCTGAAATCGCCTCTGGAGTGCCTCAGCCAAGCGCGCTACGGCATCGCCTGGGGCGCCATCGGCGCCGCCATGGCCTGTTATGACACCGCGCTGCAGTACGCCGGCCAGCGCAAGCAGTTCCGCAACCAGCCCATTGCCAGCCACCAACTGGTGCAGGAAAAGCTGGCCTGGATGATCACCGAGATCACCAAGGCCCAGCTCCTCGCCTTGCAGGTGGGCCGCCTCAAGGACCAGGGCAAGGCCGGCTTCCAGCACATCTCCATGGCCAAGCGCAACAACGTCTGGATGGCCCTAGAGTGCGCCCGGCTCTCGCGCGAGATCCTGGGCGCCAACGGCATCGCCGACGACTACCCAATCATGCGCCACATGATGAACCTGGAATCGGTCAAAACCTACGAGGGCACTCAGGACATCCACACCCTGATTATCGGCCAGAGCGTCACCGGCATCGCCGCCTATTAGCCTGAGCGTCGCCCGCTGCAGAAGGCGGTGCTCAGGCGGTTATCCAGCAGCCGGCTTCACGGCGGTTCATCTACGGCGAGCCGGCAGAGCCCCGGCAGTGCCTTGGAGCTGCGCGATCTTTTCCTTCAGTTGCGCAATATCTTCTACCTGCAAGTCCGGGCGAACGCTCTGGCGAAGCTGCAGCGCCCTTTGATACTCGGCCAGCGCGGCGGCCTTCTGTCCATCGGCAGCCAGCACATCGCCCAGCGTGTCCGCCACCTGGCCCGAATCCGGCGCCAGCCGCTCCGCGTCCTCGGCCTTGGCCAGGGCTGCTGCCGACTGGCCATCGTCGCTCAGGTCCTCCGCCTCCTGCGCCTCCGCCAGCGCCGCGGCCAGCGGCATCCTGAACGTACCCTGATAGACATAGACACCATGCTGAATCACCGCCACCGGCTTGATCTTCGTGAACGGTCCATAAGGATTCAGCTTGCCGTCGCCAAATTCGATTCCTTCCAGATCGGAGGCGCTGATCAGCACCGTGCCGCTGATGACGGGAGGCATCTGCACGGGCAGATCGAGCCACCAGAGAAGGTTGGCCGTCGGTAGCCGACGGCAGGGAATCCCATAATCGATCGGGTCGATCGAACCATCCGGAAAGTACACAAACCAGCAGTCGGTGATGTGCCTCTGGTCCAGATAGGCTTTCACTGCCTTCAACTGCTGGCCCCAATCCGTATTCGCGTCGCCCAGATAGCGATCCACCTTGTCCGGCCCACCCCAGGCGCGATTGCCGTACGCCATGTAGGCCGGCGATATCTGCACCGAGGTGACCACCTGCCAGACCAGCAGCGCAGCCAGCAGCCAGGCCCAGCGCAGATCCCAGCGCAGCAAAAGCATCGCCGTGCCGCCTACCAGTACATACAGGAACGCATACACCGGCAGCATATGGCGTATGCCGATGTCCATGTTCGCGCTCATCGAGATCGCCAGGTACACGGCGATCGGCGAGAGCAGAAAGATCAGATCCCCGGCCGCAAATTTGACTTCAGATCCAGCGCCGGCTTCGCCTCCAGCGCCCGCCGGCGCTGCAAGGATCCGCCTTCGCCCCCATCGCCAAGCCAGCGGCGTCAGACCCAGCAGCATCAAAAACGGCAGCGTAGACTTGATCAGCAACGCCACCGGAAAGTACTCCCAGTTGCCGTGTGGGTAGACCTTGCCCCAGAAGTAGCTGGTGTCGTCGTAGGCGATCTGTTGGGTGTTCTCCAAACCCCACAGATACCCCTCCGGTAATACCTTGTAGCGCGCCAGCAACCCCAGCATGCGGGCATCGCGCTTGTCCCGCATCTGGGTCAGATACTCCGCCAGGGGCGGATTCAGATCCTTCCCCGCCGGAGCCGCCCGGTAGCGAAACCCGTAGAAGCTCCACACCACCACCCAGGCGATCAACCCTACCGCCAGCAGCGCCTCGCTCCTGCGCCACAGCACGTCCCAGCCCTGCGCCGCCCGACCCTTCTCCGCTGCTTCCGATCCCTGCTTCTGGAGAGTAGCCGGTCTCCGCACCGCCGACAGCACCGCCTCCAGCAACACGATCAGGGCCAGGATCGGCAGCAGAAAGATCCCCGTGTACTTGGCCGAGAGCGCCAGCCCCAGCGCCACGCCCGTCACCACAAGCCGCGCCAGACCCCGCCGTTGACAATACCTGTAAAAGCTGAACACCGAAGCCAGGAAGCAGCACGCCGCTCCCACATCCGTGGTGACCATCGCTCCGTGAGCCAGAAAGTTGGGGTCAAAGACAAACATCGCCAGCGCACAGATCCCGGCCACAAACCCGAACATCTCCTCCGCAAATAGATAGATCAGCAGGCCCAGCGCCAGGGCGTAACTCATCGCCGCCATCCGCGCGGGGAAGAGCACGCGGTCGCCCCCGTTGCCAAAGACAAAGGCCTTGCCATCTAGAAAAGCCTCGGTCGGATCCTCTCGCCCCAGATTCGGCGGCACCGTGAGACGCATCCGCAGCAGAGGCAATGCTGCGGTCAGCTTGATCAGCGGCGGTACCTCGGGGTTCAGACGATAATCATCGAACTTCCAGATGGTGTAGCCGTCCAGCAGATGATGCGGCTCATCCCAGCTCGAGGAGGTCGCCCGGGCGACATGCACCAGTTGCAGCGCCTGCAGAAGCAGCAGCGCAACAACGCAGACCATCCGCACCCATCGCCTCTTCTGCAATGTCAGAACGTCATGCTGCCGCAACGCCGCCATCCCGCTCTTCCCCTTCCGTATGGCCAGTATGCACCCGCGCCACGACCGGCGCAGGCCCTCCTCTCGATCCACGGCAACGTCTTGCCAAACCCAATCTCTACCGAGATCTGCACGCCGCAACGCCGCGACCGGGCCCTCCAAATCCCCTCATCCACCCCGAAGCATCGCGGAGCTCACCACGCTTTACTCCGCCATGCGAAGCCGTTCGCCGTCCGCGTAGGATCGCACCCGCTCCATGGTCTCCAGATAGAACGCCAGGTTGTGCACCGAGTTCAGCGTCGCCCCCAGCGGCTCTCCGCTGGAGAAGAGGTGGCGCAGATAGGCGCGGGTGTACCTGCGGCAGACCATGCAGCCGCAGCCCTCGTCCAGCGGCCGCTGGTCTTCAGCGTTCTCCAGCTTCTTCACGTTCACTCGCCGCACCGCGCTGCTGCGATCCCGCGGATCCTCACGCACAAAGACCAGCCCGTGCCGGCCGGCGCGCGTGGGTAGAACGCAGTCCATCATATCCACGCCCATGCGAGCGTACTCTTCAATCTCATCGGGATACCCCACGCCCATCACATAGCGCGGCTTGTCCGCAGGCAGATGCTCGAGTGTCCGGGCGATCATCTCCCGGGTGACCTCGCGCGGCTCACCCACGGCCAGCCCGCCGATGGCATAGCCGGGCAGATCCATCTCCACCAGCCGCAGCGCGCTCTCCCGGCGCAAGTCGGCATACATGCCACCCTGCACGATCCCGAACAGGGCCTGGTGCCGGCCCTCGCGGGCAAGGCCTGGCTGCGCCCACGGCGTCTCGTGCCGGTGTTCCAGCCAATACTGCCTGGAGCGCTCCGCCCAGGCATGGGTCAGGGCCATCGAGTCCCGGGTGCGCTCCCAGCTCGCTGGCGTCTCCACGCACTCGTCGAAGACCATCATCACGTCGGCGCCAAGCGCAATCTGCACAGCCATGGAGTGCTCGGGAGAGAAAAAATGGAGGCTGCCATCCAGGTGAGAGCGAAACTCCACGCCGTCCGGAGAGATCTTGCGCAGGTTGGCCAGGGAGAAGACCTGAAAGCCTCCCGAGTCGGTCAGCATCGGCCGTTCCCAGCTCATGAACCGATGCACCCCGCCCAGCCGCCGAATCATCTCATGGCCGGGCCGAAGATAGAGGTGATAGG
>JAJYZE010000247.1 GCA_021800195.1 Acidobacteriota bacterium | reverse complement strand
AAGGCGCAAGCCAAAGGATCCTACCCGGATACCGTCGCTGGGAAGACCGGGCCTGCGCCCCGCGGCGCCGGGCGGGGCCGCTACACTCAAAAGGGAGCCAGGAGGAGGAAGACGTGGTCATCGGACTCGGATCCGATCTGGTGGAGATCGAGCGAATCGCTCAAGCCGTGGCCAGGTTCGGCGATGCCTTTTTGGAACGTGTGTTTACCCCTGCGGAGATCGCCTATTGCCGGCTGAAGAAGAGAAACGCTGCCGAGAGTCTGGCGGCGCGGTTTGCGGCCAAGGAGGCCGGGGCAAAGGCGTTGGGCACAGGCATCAGCCGCGGAGTGAGCTGGCGGGAGTTGGAGGTGCGCCGTCTTCCCGGCCGGCGTCCTGAGTTGCATCTCAGCGGCCGGGCCGCTGAGATAGCCGCCCAACTAGGCGTTTGCCGCATCTCCCTCACCCTGGCGCACTCTCGGGGCTTGGCCATCGCCACGGTGGTTGCCGAAGGCTGAGACATGCAGGCATAGACAGCCTGCGCGGTGCGAAGCCGGCACCCGGAACCTCCGGCCCCATCCGGGCGGCATCAAATTGCGCCGGCGCTGCATCCAAGAATCAAGCCAGAAAGCAGTTGCCCCGCAAACGCGTCCCCTCCGGCAGATGGAGCCAACCCCCAAGGCGCTGTTAGGATGAAACCATCCGCTGCGCAGTTTCCGTCCGCGGCACCCGCCTGTCGGCGTCATTCATCAGAGATCTTCGAGGAGTTCGATGCCCAGCCAGCAGGAAGTGAAGTGGTCACAGCTAAAGGTTGGGCTGATCGTCCTGGTCTCCGTGACCCTGCTGTGCGCCCTGCTGATCCTGATGACCAACGCCTCCGGGCTGAGCCTGTTCAGCCACAGGATCTCCGCCCGAGCTTACTTCGCCAACGCCAATGGGCTGAAGTCAGGAGCCCCGGTGGGGCTGGAAGGGGTCACCATCGGTGAGGTGAAGTCCGTCATCCTGACATCCGATCCCGCTTATCGGGAGACCCCGGTGGAGGTCATCATGAAGCTCAATCCGCGCTTCCGCAAAGGCATCCACACCGATTCCAAGGTATCGCTCTCCACCGTCGGCGTGCTTGGGGATACAGTGGTGGACATCAACAGCCGCACGGCTGTGGGGCCGGCGGTGCGCGATGGAGACGTGCTCCAGTCTGTGGAGACCCCCAGCATGAACGATGTGGTGCGATCCAGCCAAAACACCATTGAGAGCTTTGATGCGGTGATGGCCAGGTTGAACCTGATCGCCGCCCGAATGCAGAATGGCGTTGGAACCGCCGGCAAAGTGTTCAACGATCCGGAGATGTACAACCGGCTCACTGCCACCCTGACTCAGCTCCAGATCCTGCTCCAGCATCTGAACAGCGGCCAGGGATCGATGGGCAAACTGCTGCACGACGATCAGCTTTACGACCGATTGAACCAGACCGTGGGCCGGCTGGATGACCTTGCAGGCAGACTCGAAGAGGGCCAAGGCACGGCTGGAAAGCTACTCCAGGACGATACCCTGTACAACAACCTGAACTCGACCCTGGCGCACGCCAACGCTCTGCTGGCCCAGACCGACGCCGGCCAGGGAGCTCTGGGTCTGATGATGAAAGATCAGGCTTTTGCGCACCGGCTCGATCACGCGGTCTCGCAACTTGACCTTCTGCTAACCAACGTAAACTCCGGGAAAGGGACGCTGGGCCAGATGGCCACCAACGAGAAGGCCTACCAGAACCTGAATACCCTGCTTACCTCCAGCTCGGACCTGGTCGCCGCTATACGCAAAGATCCCAAGAAGTATCTGGTCATCCGTCTGAAGATCTTCTAAATACTCATGATCGAAGACAATTTCGGCCCGCCGGCAACCCATCGTCGGCATCCCTCCGCGCTGAGATGGACCTGCTGCTGAGTGTGGCCAACCGCTTCGGCGCGTCTTCGCCAACCCGCTTCGGGCAAGGGATGCGCATCCAGCGCCACCGCTCTGTGAGATGGTTGAGATCCGCCGCCAAGGGCAAGGCGATCGAGTCCAGCCGCGTCCCGCATCTCCTTCCGAAGGCGCGCATTGGCTCCTACCCGCACCGCGATCCCGAAATTTGCCCCGCCTGCGGCCTCTGTCTCCTCGGCTGGTAAAACCGCACCCTGCAAGCCTTCTCCCGCGGCCGGGATAGCGGTGCGGGCAGAGGCGTCACAAAAATGGGCGAAATACCTGCGCTGAAGATTGGCGTAAAACTGCGCTACCCTCTACAATCAGGTCAAGGTTTGTACTCTCTCTGAACGCAGTTCTGCCCGTTGGCCAAGCCATGTCGGCAAATCCCGGACGGGTGAAAAAGGAAGCGCATGAAGTTGAGTTTCATTGGCCGTTGGTCGTTGGCCTTGTTCGCATCGTTGGCTTTGGGTCTGGGAACAACATCCTGCTCCGTCGGCACCATCGGTTATATGTGGGTCATCGGACAGGAATATAACCAGGTCGCCGGGTTCAAGATAGATCAATACTCGGGCAACCTCACATCGGTTGTAGGCTCGCCATGGGCGACCGAGGGTTCCGTGCCGGTGGCGATCCTGGTCCGAGCAGGCGGAAGGTACGTCTATATCATCAATCAGGGCGTGGGTGGCAGCGCCCAGGGACGCGGCGCGGGCCAGACGATTGCCGAATACAGTGTGGGCGGCGACGGGATCCTGACGTTTCAGCAGTCGTATCAGAGTGAAGGGTACGTATCCAAGTGGGCGCAGATGGACTCCAGCGGCAACTATCTGATGGTTCTCGACGAGTACGCCCCTGGAGTGGGTTCGAACCCACTGCTCTACAACGGACCCAACACGGATGGTAACGGCTCGATTACTGTCTTTCAGTCCGACCCCAACACCGGCCGCTTGACTTTGGTGACCAATACGCAAACCCAGATCAATGCGGTCAACCTCCCTTTCTGGGAGGTTGGAGCCTCTCCCGTCATGTCCAAGACGCTGGGAAGCTGCATTTATACCGTGAATGCGGGAACTAACGCCAACGGTCAGCAGACCATCACGCCCTTTCAGATCCAGGCCAGCAGCGGCCAGTTGCTGTACACCGTCACCGGGAACATCGCCATTAACCAGTCAACGCCCGGTGTCGCCACCAACATCACGTCGATCAACGGCGCGGATAGCTACATCTTCCTCACCGATGCGGCCAGCAACGTGCTTTACGGATACAACTCGACCAGCGCATGCGATTTGACCGCGCTCAACGGCGGCTTCACCAGCCTGGCCAACTTCTTCCCCGGCACCCAGGATCCAGACTATTCGCTGGTCGAAAGCACCAAGGCTTATCTCTACGTCTCGAACTTCTCGAACTCGAGCACGCTGCCCAGCGTTGCTTACAGTGATCTGTCCGCCATGACCATCAACCCGACCAACCAGGAGCTGGAGCCGATCGTCGGATCGCCCTATCCGGTCGGCTCCGGTCCAACCTGCATCGTCGAGGATCCGAGCAATCAGTACATCTACACATCCAACTACACTGCTGGGACGGTGACCGGCTTCCAGCTCAACCCCGCTACCGGCGAGCTCTCGGATCTCACCAAGGGATCGACGTTTCCCACAGTTGGCAAGGCTAGTTGCTTGGTCGTCAGCGGCGCGATCGCTTAGCTGCGATCTTCGACGTTACCGGAAGAGCCCTTATGGGACTTCCGGCAGAGTTTACACTCCGGCCCCTGGGCCGGCATTCAAAACGGGCCGATCGATGCCCCCGGATCGATACCCGGTATAAGGGAAACGCATGAAGTTGAAGACAACTCTCCGTACTGCCAAGGTCGTCGCCGTCTCTTTGGCAATCGGATTTGGAACTACCGCTTGCATCCGTGACTACACCTCGGACTACGTGTATGCCGTCTCGAACAGCAGCGGCCAGGTCAGCGCCTACGGGGTCGACTACCAGACCGGTGTTCTCACCCAGATCAGCGATTCTCCATTCGCCACCAACCTCACCAATCCCTCCACCATCGTGGCCGGCCACAGCGGCAAGACCGTTTATGTGATCGGCGGCAGCCAGGATGCCAGCCTGGAGGTGATGGCGGTAGGCTCCGACGGCAAGCTGTATGGCGAGGCTACGCCGGATCTGCCCAATAACGATACTTCCCCCACCGCGGCTGCCGTTGACAGCACAGGAACCTATTTGTACGTCACCTTCAGCTATCAGCCTGGCTACTCGACAGCTTCTCCCGGTCCCGGCGGCGTGGTCATCTTTCCCATCAAACCAGACGGCACCCTGGGCACTCCATCCGAGGTGAATGTAGGCAACCAGCCGGTTGCCATCGCAGTCTCCCCGCCTACCTGCACCAGCACGCCGGCAATCCCAAGCTCCGTGAGCGGGCTCACCAGCCCCAACTGTATCATTCTGGGCTCCAACAGCCCCGCAAACAACGGCTACACGAATACCTTCGTCTACGTGGTCGACCAGGAGCAGGCGGCCGCAAAGCCCACTATTCTTGGCTTTGTGCAGAATCCTTCCAACGGAAATCTGGTGCCTATCACGGCGAATGTGAACTCCCTGGGCGGGTATAACGCCGGTGTCTTGCCCAGCTCCATCGCCATTGATCCCACCGGCAAGTACGTGTATATCACCGATGAGCTCCAGAATGAGGTCATCGGCTATCAGATTGACAACAGCACCACCGGCGAGTTGGTCGGCCTGGTCACCAGCCCCTATCCTTCAGGGCAGTATCCGGACGGCATCACCATCGATCCGCGTGGCAAGTATGTGTACGTAACGAACTTCGATTCCCAAACAGTGAGTTCTTACAGTCTCAACCTTAGCACCGGGGCGCTGGGCGCTACCGCCGGAAGCAACTTCGCCGTCCAGACTGGCCCAACCTGCGTAACCGTGGATCCCGCGCTGGGCCTTTATATTTACACCTCGAACTACCTGGATGCCAGTCTCTCGGGAGGCCAGCTTAATCCGGATACCGGAGCCCTCTCGGCCGTTCCCACCGTTTTCTTCCCTTCGCAGGCGCAGCCCATCTGCCTAACGTCGGTGCCCAACGGACCCAATGCCGTCCAAGAGACCCAGCCCTGACGTCACTTCAGCGCAGCGATCCTGAACCCCTCACCCACGACGCCCGGCTGCCATCCGGGCGT
>JAJYZE010000246.1 GCA_021800195.1 Acidobacteriota bacterium | reverse complement strand
GATCTGGGGACATTACCTCCGCTCCCCAGTCAGGCGGCCTTGCAGCATTGAAGCTCAAGAATCGGGAACGTCCGCCTACCTGGAATCGCTCCGATACACGCGATAGCGCTCCAGCAGAGAGCTTGGTCCGACGACCTGTACATAAGCCAGGTTCTCCTCAAACCGCTGACCGGTGATCGTGGCTCCCCTCTCTAACGCAGCGATCACCCGTCCCTCCGATTGCGGGATGCAAAACTCGGCAGTTTGCAGAGGATCGGCGATCAGGATCTCATCGATGGCATCGAGCAGCCCCTCCAGACCCGCGCCCGTGAGCGCAGAGACGGCGATCACCGCAGAGCGCTGTTTATCCCAGCTCGGCACAGAGCCTGGCGGAAGCAAGTCGATCTTGTTGAAAACATACAGGCTCGGCTTGTCCCTAACCCCCAGTTCGCAGAGCACCGCCTCCACCTGCGAGCGCTGCTCCTCCAGGTTTGGACTGGCTGCATCCTGAACATGCAGCAGGAGTTCCGCACGCTCAACCTCCTCCAGGGTAGCCCGGAAGCTGGTCACCAACCCATGAGGAAGATTGCGGATGAATCCCACGGTATCGGAGAGCAGCACCTTACGCCGAGAAGGCAAGTTGAGTTGCCGCAGCTTGGGATCCAGCGTGGCGAACATGCGTTCGGAGGCGATCACTTCTCCTCCTGTCAAAGTATTGAAAAGAGTAGATTTACCGGCGTTAGTATAGCCCACCAAAGCCACCGTGGGGATGGGTGCCGCCGCGCGCCGGCCGCGTTGCTGGCGGCGGATTCGGCGCACCGCCTCCAGTTGCTGCCGGATGCAGTCCAGGCGCAGATGAATCTTTCGCCGATCCGTCTCAAGCTGGGTCTCGCCTGGACCTCGTGTCCCGATGCCTCCTCCAGTCCGGGACATGGTCTTTCCCCGGCCGGCAAGCCTGGGCAACTGATATTCGAGCTGGGCCAACTCGACCTGCAACTGCCCTTCGCGTGTCCGGGCATGGCGCGCAAAGATATCCAGGATCAACTGAGTCCGGTCAATCGCCGTACAAGGCAGGCGGGATTCGATATTGCGCGCCTGAGTAGGCGTCAGATCGTGATCAAAGAGCACGAGGCTGGCGCCAGTGGAGGCTACCGTAGCGACAATCTCGTGCAGCTTTCCGCTGCCCACCAAAGTGGCGGGATCAGGCCGGGAGCGGCGCTGGATGAGCACGGAGGCAATGGTGGCGCCGGCCGAGCGGGCCAGCTCCTGGAACTCGGCTAGGGATGCATCAAAGTCACGATCCGATGCGCTCAGGGAAGCCGGCCTGGGGCTGCTGGACGGCTGGGCGGATTCTGACGGAAGATTCAGAGAGTCTTGGCAGGCATCCGGGTTTTCTTCTTCCGCAACCCAACTACCCCGCTCCGAGATCGCTGCCGCTTGGCGAGCCTGCTTAGCAGCAGTCGAGGGGCGAAAACGATCGGAGGTGAACTCCACGGCGACCAGAACGGCCCTCTCGCGCGAGGCCTTTTGGCGGGAGCGCAGAAGACTGCGCTCCAAGGCTTCTCGGGCTTCTCGGCTGGCTTGAAGCTTGAACCCCGGACTCTTGAACCCCACTGTCATGGCCACCTGATCGCATCTTCAACCCTGCCGAGCAGCTCGAAACGGGCGGGCGGGAGCGGATCTTCCCCGGCCTCATCTGCCGGAGCTCGGCTGCGTCGCCCGGTAAAGGTGTGGAAGACGCCGCCCCTGGAACGTACGGCTTGGGACGATCCCGGCAGGGGCGATACCCACGCGGAAGACACTCTCGACTTCTCCCGCTCTCCGCTTACTCTGCGCTCTCCAGCGCCTGCCGCACAATCGCCGGCCGTCAGCGCCGAGTTCGCTCCCGACGGCAGACTGCGCAACCATCCCCGCCCCACGGACCGGCGGATATCCTTGGGTGAGATTTCGCGTTTTCGCTTGAGCGGCGATGGTCCAGAACCAACTGCGGATGACAGGGGCGCGGATCTAACTGTTCGCAGTTCCTGTTGTGGGCTGCGGATTCTCCGGATGGTGGGGTGCAATGGAGCGGCTCTCGCCGCGCATCTCTGCACTTACCCCTGGCCGGCCGCTCACCACCGTCGAGATAGCATGTTTGAAGATCAACTGCTCCTGAAAGTTGTTCTCCAGCAGAACCGAGTATTTATCAAAGGAACGGATCTTGCCGGTCAGCTTCACGCCGCTGACCAGATAGATCGTAATGGGGCTTTTGTCCTTGCGGACCGTATTCAGGAATGTGTCCTGAATATTCTGTGCCGGCTTGGAATCCATGGGCCGATCTCCTCGTATCATCGCACTCAACCATTCTCTTAAACATTCCGCGCCAAAAGCTCGCGGTCGAACCCTGCAGTCAAACAGACTTGCATCCTTCACGTTAAACGGCTTGTACCCTTTCTTACAAGGGCATCGAAGATCGAACCGTTCCGCCCGGGCGGAGATTTACGATGGATGAGATGAGCCAGACCGATTCCCAGCCAAACCTGATTGCGGTTCCGATGCTTGACTTCCGGCGAGAGTTCGAGGAGATCCGTGAGGAGGTTCTGGCGGCGATTACGAGTGTATGTGAGTCCCAGCGCTTTATTCTGGGGCCGGAGGTGGCTCGGTTTGAAGAAGAGGCGGCCCTGGCCTGCCAGGTTCCGTTTGCGGTGGGTTGCGGCAGCGGCACCGATGCGCTGTGGCTGGCGCTGGCGGCCCTGGGGATTGGGCCCGGAGATGCGGTGATCACGACGCCGTTCAGCTTCTTTGCGACAGTGAGCGCCATTCTGCGGGCTGGGGCCAGGCCGATTCTGGCGGATATCGATGAGAGGACGTTGAATCTATCTGCCGACAGCGTGGAGGAGACGCTAGCCCGGACGCGGGAGCGGGCAGCCTGCGTGATGCCGGTGCATCTCTATGGGCAGTGCGCGGATATGACGGCGCTGGGAGCGCTACGGGAACGGAGGGGGCTGAAGCTGGTGGAGGATGCGGCGCAGGCCTTTGGAGCCACCTGGGAGGGGGTTCGAGCCGGTGGATTGGGCGATGCGGCGGCCTTCAGCTTTTATCCCACCAAGAATCTGAGCGCGTTTGGAGACGCCGGCATGGTGACGACGCGCGACGCCGATACCGCGGAGAGGGCTGCTGTGTTGCGGGTCCATGGAATGCGCAGACGGTACTATCACGACGAGGTGGGCTGGAACTCTCGGCTGGACGCCCTGCAGGCCGCGGTTCTACGGGTGAAGCTGCGGCGAGTGGAGGCGGGAAACCAGCGGCGGCGAGCGCTGGCCGCTCTCTATCAGGAGCGATTCATGAAAGCCGGGCTGGTGGGCGCGACGACGAAGGATGGAGTCGTACTTCCCTTCACCGATCCGCGCGGGGTTCCTGTGTTCCATCAGTATGTGATTCGCGCTCCAAGGCGGGACGAGCTGCGCGAGCGCCTGAGCGCGCAGTCGATCGGCTCAGAGGTGTATTACCCGCTGCCCTTGCACCTGCAGAAGAGTTTGGAGGGGCTGGGCTATCGGTTGGGAGACCTGCCGCGGAGCGAGCAGGCGGCAACGGAGGTTTTGGCGCTGCCCATCTATCCCGAACTGCGGATGGAGGAGTTGGAGAGCGTGGTGGAGGCTGTGCGCCGGTTCTACGCCTGAGAGGGGCAGCGGGCGAATGGAGATATTGCCGCAAAGGGCGCGGCATCCGCCGCTGGAGTTCGAGGCCGAGGCGCAACTCTCGCAGTGGACAGCTTCGGCTGCCAGAGTGCTGACGAGGCTGCGCCGCGGAAAAGAAGGCAAATATTCCGCTTGATCCGGTCCTTGTAGATTGATCCGCGTACGACGCTGATTGCGAAAGTTGGGCCTGCAGGCGGTTGCGTTGCGAAGCCGCCAGCTATCACAGGGGCTTGGCGGGCGTTGGCTCTCGGGGAACGCGATCTCTATTGATGGACACAAGGGGCCATAGACGTCCACATCCTCTCCGAAGCGTCGCTGGCGAGCAGCAACGCTCCAGGAGAGGCAGGAGAATCTCAGCACCTTCCCTGTAAATTGCGAGCCCGGCTACCGGCCCGGCTACGAGCTCAGCTTAGACGAGCTCAGCTAAGCGCGGAGCTTTCTGCGAGCAATCCCAGCGACACCGAGTAGCCCGGTGCCCAGCAGGAGGAGGCTGTCCGGCTCCGGTACGGGCGAGAGGCCGGTGACCACCAGATCGGAGGGGGCGCCGTTCGATTCAACGTAAATCAGGTCGAACGGGGTGTTCGTGCCGGTCGGCAGGGTACCGGGGGTTGGTATTGCGGAGGTGGGATTAGGACTGGAGAGCACGGTGTTGGAATAGCCCATGCCTGTGTAGAGGCTGGCGCCATCGTCGTGCACGACGCTCACAGATCCGCCACCTGTGTAAGAGCCGGTGATGGACATGTAGGTATTGATGCCCTTGCTCTCACCCGGTGTGCTCATCACCGTACCCAGGAAACTGGACAAGGTGTCTGAGGAGGAGAAGTTGGAGATGTCGCTGGTGTAGTTTGTGCTGCCTTGGCTGTTGAAGAACTGTAGGAACGTATTCGTGCTACCGAAAACGTTGTTCGCAAAGTCCAGTGGCCCGGTGTAGGTGAAGGTTGCCAGTGGGGTTCCTGTGGGCATTGAGGCCAGATCTGCGGTGTAGCTGGTGTCTGTAGTGCCGAAGCCGTTCCAGACAGTCACTGTGAGAGGGCTGTAGATGGCGTCAGCGCGGGCGGCTGGCGCTGCCGTAATGATGCCGGCTGCCACAGCTAGGATGGCGAGGGAGGAAAGATGCTTGACCATTTGATGGCTCCTTAATCGAGTGGTGCAGGTGTTGGACAAATGCTTGGGTGACGGCTACTTGCAGGTGCAATTAAATTGCCAAATGTCTCCCTGCCTTTCCCTTGGGAAAGAGGAGCTCCGATTTGGGTGGAGAGGGAGATGTGCAAGGAATTGCGCAGGCAACTGGGAAGGTAGCTTCCAATGAGAGGAGTTGGAGAGCGCAGTGAGGTCTGCCGCTGAATAGGAGGACGCGCGCCGGGAGGGTTGGCGCGGCATCCAGCAGCCCTTTCCGCCATCGTTCGGCGGCCCAAGGCTGCGGTCGATCCTCTTGCGGAAACCGGAGATGATTCTCTGCATCTT
>JAJYZE010000245.1 GCA_021800195.1 Acidobacteriota bacterium | reverse complement strand
TTGATCAGAAACGCTACGTCAGCATCGCCGCTCGCTACCTGGGCCAGGGCTTCAGAAGCTTCGCGGAGGTAACGGATGTGGGAGCCTGCGCGAATCGTCTCCTCGCTAAGCCCCAGAATGTTCTCGAGAACCACCTTGTGCAGTTGGGTGACGTCGAGCTGCTGTTGACGCTCTGAGAGGCCGGAGAGCAGGGGGACAATCGCCTCTGACCGGGGTTCCAGCAAAAAGTTGCCGTCGCGAGTGGCAGCCACGAAGGCGACTCCCTGGCTCTGTCCCAGGCGGTGCAGTAGAGTTTTCGCCTCCGGAGCCGAGCCGCTGGGGTCGGCAGGGATTTCTGTGACGATGAAGTACTCTTCTGCCCGGGCCGCGAACTCGCGGGCATTGAAGCCTGTCAGGCCGTAGGCTACGCGGTGCGTAGGGAGGATGGTGATACCGGGCGCGTCCATGTTCACGAAGGTCATCATCATGGCCTGCTCAGGGAAGGCCGGCTGGGGAAGGTCGGTCGACGTCACGGTTGGCGGCGCGTCTGGCTTCACTCCGAGCTGCGTTGCACGCTCGTGCATGTAAGCCGTGGATGTCTCGTACCGGTGATGGCCATCGGCGATCAAAAGCCACTTGTCAGACATGGCTTCCAGGACGCGAAGGATCAGGGCCGGCTGGGTGAGCTTCCACACCCTGTGCAGGACGCCGTACTCATCCGTAATCTCAAGATCGGGCGCGGCTCCGGACTCGAAGATTGCTTTTTCCGCAGTAAAGGTCGGGTCGGAGTAGAGCATGTAAATCTGCTCGCAATAGGCGCGAGTGGCCTTGAAGAGTGCAAGCCGGTCAGATTTGTGCTTGGGGAATGTCTGTTCGTGCCGGTAGACCACATGGTCAGCGTAATCATGGAGCTGGCCGAGAGCGATGAATCCCCGCCGCTCGCGACTTGTTCCGGTTCCATCCTCACCAGTGCTTCCTGGCACGGTATAGGTCTGGGAGTACCCGTAAAGGGCTGGTTCAGACTCCTCCTTGAGGATGCCCTCCGAGCGCCACTCCTTCAGCGTCGCCGCGGCGCGGGTATAGACGTTTTCGGCGTCGTTGTCGGTGGGAAGCTGGCGGCCCAGAATGACTCGGATCAAGTTGTAAGGGTTGGCCGCGTAGTAGGCATCCTGCATGGCAGGAGTGATCTTGTCGTAGGGCTGGGTAACAACGTCCTCCATGGGGACGCGAGTGGAGTCATAACGGAGTGCGCGAAAGGGATAGACACGAGCCATCCTTCCATTTTACGGGTCCAGCCACGGGTGCTGCCTGGCCGGTGAGATGCGCGGTCTGTCCGCCCGGTCTGTCGCCGTCCGGTCAGCATCCACCTGCGATCGCTCCCAGGATGATCAGCGGCTCCTGCCCGTTCAGTACCGCTTCGGGAAGAGGTGCGTTCGCAGGACGGTGGGACCAGTCTTCCCCACATGCGAAGAAGCGGAGAAAAGGACGCCGCTGGAGCGTGACATGGTCCCTGATTGTGCCGTTCAACATGGGGAAACGGAGTTCAAGGGTGTCGAGGACGGAGGCGATGGTGACGGGAGTGGCAACTTCGAGGATCAGGTCGTGTTCACGGTCAGGGAGGGCGGCCAATCGGCGCAGATGGAGCGGGAGATCGATGCGGATGCTGTGCGAGGGGTGAACAGTTTGCGCTGCGCTGACGGTCGTCATGGCAACGTCTGGACCTCCACGGAGAGCACCGGGGGAAGATCATGGGCGATGGCGCTCCATGTGTCGCCGCTGTCAGAGGAGCAGTACACCTGGCCGCCGGTGGTTCCAAAGTAGATGCCGCACTCCTCCAGGGTGTCTACAGCCATGGCGTCGCGCAGAACGTTGACGTAGCAGTGTTGTTGCGGCAAGCCGCGGGTGAGTGGTTCCCATTCGTTGCCTCCGGAACGGCTGCGAAAGACTTGCAGTCTGCCGTCCAGAGGAAAGTGTTCCGAGTCGCTCTTGATGGGCACGACGTAGATGGTTTCAGGCTGGTGAGCGTGGACATCGATCACAAAGCCGAAGTCGGTGGGAAGGTTACCGCTCACCTCCGTCCAGTGGTCTCCGGCGTCGTCAGAGCGCATCACATCCCAATGCTTCTGCATGAACAAGGTGTTCGGTTTGCTGGGATGCATGGCGATGTGGTGGACGCAATGGCCGATCTCCGCTGTCGGGTTAGGAAGGTACTTGGAGTAGAGGCCCTTGTTGATGGGCTTCCAGGTCTTGCCGGCGTCGTCGGTTCGGAACGCCCCGGCGGCGGAGATGGCGACTACGATTCGCTCCGGATGGGCGGGATGGAGCAGGATGGTGTGCAGGCACAAGCCGCCGCCTCCGGGCTGCCAACCAGGTCCGGTCTCGCTGTCGCGGAGACCGGAGATCTCTGTCCAGTGAAGACCCCCGTCGGTGGTTTGAAATAATCCCGCGTCCTCGGCTCCGGCGAATACGGACTCGGGATCAGTGAGAGAGGGTTCGAGGCGCCAGATGCGTTTGAACTGCCAGGGTTGAGCAGTGCCATCGAGAGACTGGTGGGTGCCAGGGCTTCCCGCATAGAGAAACTGGTTGTTGACCGGGGACCAGGTAAGGCCGCCGTCCTGCGAGCGCTGAACCTGCTGGCCAAACCAACCTGAGGTCTGGGAGGCATAGATGCGATCGGGGTCCGCGGGCGAGCCCTTGAGGTGATAGATCTCCCAGCCGGGGAAGTGGGGTTCGGAGATGGACCACATTCGGCGGGAGCCGTCAGAGGTCAGGATGAAGGCTCCCTTGCGGGTGCCGATGAGAAGGCGGACGCTGGACACGGGAGTCTCCTTGGCAGGCAGGAGTGATGTTGCCGTCGAGTATAGACGCAGGGAGAGAGTTTCGGGGGGAAATTTGTGTCCGCGCGGGCCTGCCGGTTCATGGAAAGGCTCCTCGCAGCGGCGGAGCGGAGATCCTAGCAGGAGATTCTGGCAGATGACAAAGGCCGCCTCGCATCGAGGCGGCCTTTGGGGCATCAGCGAGTCAGAGGAACAATGGGGCCAGGACCAGGGTGATCGTCGCCAGAAGTTTGATCAGGACATGGAGGCTGGGGCCGGCCGTATCCTTGAAGGGGTCTCCGACGGTGTCGCCCACCACTGCCGCTTTGTGGGCATCGGACTTCTTTCCGCCGTGCTTGCCGGTTTCGATCCACTTCTTGGCGTTATCCCAGGCTCCGCCGCTGTTGTTCATCAGCATGGCCAGAAGCACGCCGGCGATGGTGCCCACCATCAAGAGACCGGCCACCGCGGTAGCGCCCCCCAGGTTGACAGGGACGCCGTTGATGGTGGGAACGGTGGAGAGACTGGCCTGGGCCACCACTCCGGAGTTTGCTCGGTAGGTCGAGCTGAAGTTGCGGAAGATCAGGCCGACGGCGACCGGGAGGCTCACGGCCAGGAATCCCGGCAGGACCATCTCCTTCAGGGCCGCCCCGGTGACGATCGAGACGCAACGAGCGTAATCCGGCTTGGTGGTGCCTTCCATGATCCCGGGATTCTCCCGGAACTGGTCGCGAACATCCTTGACCACCATCTCTGCCGTCCGGCCCACGGCTTTGATGGCCTTGGCGGAGAACAGGTAGACCAGCATGGCGCCCAGCATCGCTCCAGCGAAGACTGGAACCTCGGCGAGGTTGATGTTGTTGAAGGACCAGCCGGCAGGCATAAATCCCGCGGAACCTGCGGCGGCCACGCGGTTGGCCACCAGGGATTTGATCTCTTCCAGATAGGCTGAGAAGAGCAGGAAGGCAGCCAGCGAGGCGGAGCCGACGGCGTAGCCCTTGGTAAGGGCTTTGGTGGTGTTGCCGGCCGAATCCAGCTTGTCGGTCTTGTCCCGGACGTCATCCGGCTGGTTGGACATCTCGATGATGCCACCGGCGTTATCGGTGATGGGACCAAAGGTGTCCATGGCCAGGATGTAGGCGGCACAACTCAGCATGCCCATGGTGGCGATGGCGGTACCATAGATTCCCTTGGTGTAGTCCGAGATGCCGTTGAGATGGACCCCTGCGAGTGCGCGCACGCCGCAGTAGTAACTCAGCAGAAGCGCGGAGCAGATGACGATGACCGGCATGGCGGGGGTCTCCATACCCACGGCCAGGCCGCTGATGATGTTGGTGGCGGGGCCGGTGAGGGAAGCTTCGGCGATGGACTGCACCGGTTGATAGTGACTTTCGGTGTAGTACTCGGTGATCCAGACAAACAAGAAGGCTGTTACCAGGCCGATGAGGCCGCAGAAGAAGAGGTAAATCGGCTGTACGCCAGGGCCGTTGAGCATCTTGAAGACGATGAAGGCGAAGCCGCCCAGCGACAGCAGGGAAGTGATGTAGAAGCCACGGTTCAGTGCGAGCATCGGGTCTTCGCTATCGTTGGTCTTGACGATGGCGACTCCCACAACGGAGGCAATCAGATTGATGGCGTGCACCATCAGGGGAAACAGGATGCCCTTGATCCCAAAGACGGGATAGAGAGCGGCCCCCATGATCATGGCTCCGACGTTTTCCGCCGCGGTGGACTCAAAGATGTCGGCTCCGCGGCCGGCGCAGTCGCCCACGTTGTCGCCTACCAGATCGGCGATCACCGCCGGGTTGCGGGGATCGTCTTCGGGAATGCCGGCCTCGATCTTGCCCACCAGGTCAGCGCCCACGTCGGCCGCTTTGGTGTAGATGCCGCCCCCAAGCTGAGCGAAGAGCGCAACCAGGGATGCTCCGAAACCGAAGCCTACCAGTTCATAGACCACATGGACGGGATTCTGAAGCCCACCAAAGAAAAGAAAGAGAACGCCGATTCCAATCAGGGCCAGAGCGACCACCACCAGACCAGTGACGGCGCCTCCCCGCAGCGCGGCTTGAAGGGCCTGATTCAAAGAGTTGCGGGCAGCCGAAGCAGTGCGAATGTTTGCCCGAATCGACACATACATCCCCGTAAATCCGGCCAGGCCGGAGCAGGCGGCGCCCACCAGAAATGCGATGACCGTCTGGAGAGCAACCCCATGGGTGTTGGAAGAGAGGCTGTAGCCGATGAAGATGACGACGGCCAGTACGGCAGCCATCAGACCAATGGTGCGGTACTGGCGGGAGAGAAAGGCTTCGGCGCCTTCGCGAATGGCGT
>JAJYZE010000244.1 GCA_021800195.1 Acidobacteriota bacterium | reverse complement strand
CGTACTCGGCCATGAAGAACATGGCGAACTTCATTGAAGAGTACTCCGTGTGATAGCCGGCCACCAGTTCACTCTCCGCTTCCGGCAGGTCAAAGGGAGAGCGGTTGGTCTCCGCGTAGGCCGCCATGAGATAAATGAAGAAAGCAACAAACTGGAAGCCGCCAAAGATATTCCAGGACAAAGCGCCGTGTGCAGTCTGGGAGTTGACGATGTCGCGCAGCGACAGCGAGCCGGCCCGCAGGACAACGCCTACCAGCGAGAGTCCAAGGGCCAGTTCATAGCTGATCACCTGCGCGGTGGAACGCAGCGAGCCAAACAGCGAATACTTGTTGTTGGAACTCCATCCCGAAAGCGTGATGCCGTACACGCCGATGCTGGTGACGCCAAGAACCACCAAGAGGCCTATGTTGACGTTGGCAATCTGGAACAGATCGACCCCATGAACCATGGTGGCGCGGCCGAAGGGAACCACGGCGATGGAGATCAGTGCGCAGCCCAGAGCGATGATGGGCGCCAGGATAAAGAGTGGGCGCTCGACCGCCAGCGGCATCATGTCTTCCTTCAGAAAGAGCTTCAGACCGTCTACCAGGGGCTGCAGAAGGCCGAAGGGGCCCACGCGGCTGGGCCCCCAGCGGTTCTGAAGGTGACCCAGGAACTTGCGCTCCAGGAGCACCGTGTAGGCTACTCCCATCAGCGTGATCACCAGTACCACGGCGATCTTGAGGATGCTCAAGAGAAGAAAGACTTCGAAGTTCGTGAGGTGACTCATGACGTCCTGTGGTCTCTGATGGCTTTGATCAAGATCCCGGGAGCAGGCTCTTGTGAACAACGACGGATGCGTTAGTCTGCAGACGTCATCTGGCCGGCGCTCGCGCCTGCACTGCGGTTTGCCTGATGGCGTTGCACGTCTTCAAGCATCGGCGAATAGCGGGTGAGGGAGCCGGAGGTGAAAAGGGTGTCTGAACTGGGCAGAACCAGATCCTTGCGGGTAATGGCAATCTGCTTCAGGCCGGAGGAAGCGGGCGGAATGTGTTGATCGTTGCCGCTGAGCAACTGCATGCGCAGCAGTTTGTCGTAGCCTGGGACCAGCCGCTGGATCTCGTCCAGAATGGCGAACGGATCGAACGGGCTTAGCTTGGGTTCGAGCTTGTTGGCCGTCAGGAAGACTGCATGGCGGTCCGCTTCTCCGGAGAAGACGCCGCGCGTCTGACCCAAATCGGCACGCAAACCGTGGCCGAAGGGCACCAGCGAGTGAAGGTCATGGCCCATGTGGCCGGCCAGACGCACGATGAGCTCATAGTCGGAGCGAACGCCGGACTTGTCCGCAGCCTTGGAGACCAGTTGCAGATCCCCATAGCTATTGGTCACGGTGCCGACTTTCTCATACAGGTTGGCGGCCGGCAGGACCACGTCGGCCAGTGCGGCCGTCTCTGTGAGGAAGAGATCCTGCACGATCAAAAAGGTCGAGGCCAGCGTGGCCGGATCGATCCCGTAGCGCCGGACGGGGTTGGAGCCAACCACATAGAGCGCGGAGAGCTTGCCCGCGGAAGCGGCGTCAAACATGCCCAGCAGGTCCAGACCGGCAGTAGCAGAGGCTTTATACTCGGCAGCCAGGGCGGAGCCGGAAAGTGGCTGATAGCCTGGGAGCACATCGGGGAGCACTCCCATATCGGCGGCGCCGCGAGAGTTGACGTAGTCCGAGAGCAGAGCGAAGCGGGCCTGTGGCAGGGCGGCGATCAGGCTTGCCAGCTCGCCGCCGCGCAGTTCATTACCCACCAGAACGACCAGATCGTCTTCCGCGCGGACGGCTTTGGCAAAGTCGTTCTCTTCGCCCAGGCTCTGGATGAACGCTGCATAGCCAAACGGCGTTATGGGCGCGAAGGCCTTGGCCTGACGACGAAGTTTGATTGCTTCATGGTTGGCAACGTACAGGCGAGCCTTGTTGAGACGGACGTTGGTGCGAATGTTCCAGGCCGTCAGCGGCGCCTGATGGGTGGGGTCGCTGCCTACCAGCAAAATGGCTTGTGCGGTCTGTACCGAGCGCTGAGAGGCAAAACGCGACTTGCCGGCGATGGCGCCGGTTCCTGCCAGGGCGTTGGCCAAGGTCACGAAGTCCGCAGTGCGGTGATGGTCGATGTTGTTGGTGCCAATGACCGTGCGGGCAAACTTCTGCAGGAGGTAATTTTCCTCGTTCGTGGTGCGGTTGGAGCCGATGACACCGATTGAATCAGGGCCGCGTTCCTGGCGAAGGTCGCGCAGCCGGGCTCCCGCGAAGCTCAGGGCCTCCTCCCAACTGACGGGGGTCAGCTTCCCGGACTTTCTTACCAGCGGCTGGGTCAGCCGCTCCACATGGTTGGCGAAGTCGAAGGCGTAACGTCCTTTGTTGCACAGGAAGTCGCCGTTGATGCCGGACTTGTCCCGGTTGTCGCCGCGCACAATCTCCGCCCCATCCGCAACCGGGCGGACGCCCAGGGTCGTCTTGCATCCATCCCCACAGTGGGTGCACACCGTGGCGGTGTGGTTCATCTCCCAGGGGCGAGTCTTGTACCGATAGGTGCCGGAGGTCAGCGCTCCCACCGGGCAGGCGTCGATGCACATGCCGCACTGCTCGCAGTCAAGCTGAGCCAGATCCTCCCCATGGGCGGAGACTCCCGAGAGCTGCGGAGGTACGTTGGGAGCGATGACCGACGAGCTGCCGCGATTCTGCACGCCCAGAGCGAAGATGTCCATCCCCTCGCCGCACATGCGTACGCAGCGGTAGCAGAGAATGCAGCGGGGGCGGTCGAAGTAAACCACTGGAGACCACTTTTGCTCCTCGCGATGGTTCTTCGGCTCGGCATAGAAGCTCTCTGCCGCCCCATATTTGAAGGTCATGTCCTGCAGTTCGCACTCTCCACCGGCGTCGCACACCGGGCAGTCCAGGGGGTGGTTGCCGAGCAGCAGTTGCAGGGTGGCCTTGCGGGCCTGGGCAATCTCCGGGCTTTCGGTGATCACCACCATGCCCTCCGCCACGGGAGTCGTACACGCCGTCTGCAGCTTCGGCACCTTCTCGATCCGCACCACGCACATGCGGCAGGCGGCCTGGAGCGAGAGCCCGGGGTAGTAACAGAAGGCGGGGATCTCGATCCCGTGCGCCTTGCAAGCCTCCAGCAGCAGCGTGCCAGCGGGAGCGGTAATCTTCTTGCCGTCTACGGTAAAAGTAACCTCTGCCATCAATGGGCTCCTGCGTGTACGTTTGCACCCATCGGGGTGATCTTGATCAGGGGGCTGGCGACGCGGACACCGTTCAGATACTCCTCGAATTCGCCGCGGAACTTCTTGACAAAGCCCAGGGTGGGCATGGCGGCCGCGTCGCCCAGCGGACAGAAGGTCCGGCCCAGCATGTTTTCGGCGATGTACTGAACGTTATCGATATCCTTTTTCGTACCCCCGCCGGCATGGAAGCGCGTCAGGGTCTTCTTGATCCAGTCGGTACCCTCGCGGCACGGGATACACCATCCGCAGGACTCGTGCTGGTAAAAGCGTATGGTGCGCAGGGCGAACTCCACCATGGAGACCGTCTCATCCAGAACGACGATGCCCCCGGAGCCGAGCATGGTGCCTGCCTTGGCCATTTGATCGAAGTCCAGGCCAACGTCGATCTCATCGGCCCGCAGCACAGGGCAGGATGCGCCGCCAGGCACCACGGCCTTCAGTTGCTTGCCGCCGCGAATCCCGCCGGCCACGTCATAGATGGCCTTGCGTAGCGAGTAGCCCATGGGGAGTTCGTAGACGCCTGGGCGCTCCACATGGCCGGAGATGCCGAACAGCCGCGTGCCGCCGTTGCGCTCTGTGCCCAGCTTAGCGTACGCTTCGCCGCCCATCAGCAGGATGTGGGGCGCGTTGGCGATCGTCTCTGCGTTATTGATGATCGTCGGCCCGCCGTAGAGACCCACTACAGCCGGGAAGGGAGGACGGATGCGGGGAACGCCGCGTTTGCCCTCCAGCGATTCCATCAGAGCCGACTCCTCGCCTACCTCATAGGCCCCGGCGCCGGTCTGGGTGATCACATCGAAGTCCACTCCCTGGTTGCCGAAGATGTTTTTGCCCAGAAATCCCCGGGCGTAGGCATCGGCGACAGCCTTCTCCATGATGTTGAGCAGGTATCGGTACTCTCCGCGCAGATAGATAAAGCCCATCTTCGCGCCCACGGAGAGACCGGCGATCATGGCGCCCTCGATGATCGAATGCGGATCTTCACGAAAAATCAAGTGATCCTTGCAGGTGCCCGGCTCGGACTCATCGCCATTGACCAGAATGTACTTTGGCTTCTCCGAGACCTTGGGGACAAAGGACCACTTCATGCCGGTGGGGAACCCTGCGCCTCCGCGGCCCCGGAGACCGCTGGCCTTCATGGTGTTGATAATCCAATCCGGGCCTTCCGCGATAGCCTTTTGCGCAGCTTTGTAGCCATCCAGCTCAAGGTACTTGTCGATGCTGGCTGCACCCAGACCAAATCGGCGGGAGAGAACTTTTACTTCATCGGGGTGTGAGGCAAGAGTTGGCATACTGGTTCCTTACCGTGAGATTCCAGTTTACGCGATTTTGGCGAAGCGCTGGGCTAGCGCTGTGCTCTGCAAGAATGCGGTCAACGTCAAAATGAGTGCTTTCGAAAGGCACGCGGAACGGGCGCATAGAACAAGGGCTGCCGCCGGGTGCGAGAATCGTTCGCTGGAGTCCATTCCGCATCCCGGCAAGGGCGCGTCGGATCGTTCCAGTGCTCGAAGGGAAACCATAACCGCAGTCTGCATGGCGAATGGCAGGACTCTCCGCCGACAAAGCATGGAGACGTCGCCCATGAGTTCGACTCGAGAACATGACGAGGTTGAGCACAGACTGGCTGGATGCGGTCCAGGTAGCATCGATGCTGCCACCGTCGAAACGCAAGGCTATTTGGCCTCGCGGGTGCGATAGCTGTCCAGAACGGCGTCCAGCTTCGCCGGAGTCAGGTCGTCATGGAAGTCATAGTTCACCTGGACTGCCGGGGCCCAGCAGCAGGCACCGATGCACTCCACCTCCTCCAAAGAGAATAGACCGTCCGGGGTGGTCTCCTTGTGATTGATACCGAGTCTGTACTTGCAGTGGTCAAGCAATTCGAAGCCGC
>JAJYZE010000243.1 GCA_021800195.1 Acidobacteriota bacterium | reverse complement strand
TGATACCTTTGGGCGTAAGGCTGAAGTTCTCGCGCACCAGTTCGATGAGCGTGGCTTCGGGCAGCGTGCCGGTGCCAAAGGTGTCGATGCGGATGCTGACGGGATCGGCGACGCCGATGGCGTAGGCGAGCTGCACTTCGGCCCGGTCGGCCAGACCTGCGGCCACAATGTTTTTGGCGATGTAGCGAGCCATGTAAGCAGCGCTCCGGTCCACCTTGGTGGCATCCTTGCCGGAGAAGGCGCCGCCGCCGTGACGGCCCATGCCCCCGTAGGTATCCACAATGATCTTGCGTCCGGTGAGACCGGTATCGCCCATGGGGCCGCCTATCACAAAGCGGCCAGTGGGGTTGATGTGGTACTTGGTGTCAGCGTCCAGCAACTGGGGGGGAATCACAGTCTGAATCACGTGCCGCAGGATATCGGCGCGGAGTTGATCGTTGCCGACTTCCTCGGCGTGCTGGGTGGAGATCACGACCGCATCCACGCGCACTGGCTTATAGTTGCTGTCGTACTCCACCGTGACCTGGCTCTTGCCGTCGGGGCGAAGGTAGGGCAGCGTGCCGGACTTTCGTACCTCGGTAAGCTTTTCGGCCAGGCGGTGGGCCAGCGAGATGGGGGTCGGCATCAGCTCGGGAGTCTCGTTGCTGGCGTAGCCAAACATCATGCCCTGGTCGCCCGCGCCTCCGGTGTCCACGCCCTGCGCGATGTCCGGGGACTGTCGGTTGATGGTGGAGATAACACCACAGGTGTTGCAGTCGAAGCCCTTCAGGGCGTCGTCGTAGCCGATCTCACGGACCGTCTCGCGCACCAGGGTCTGGAAGTCGACGTAGGTTTTGGTGGTAATCTCACCCGCCACGACGATCAGGCCGGTACAGGTGAGGGTCTCGCAGGCGACCCGGCTGTACGGATCCTCGGCCAGGCAGGCGTCAAGGATGGCGTCGGAGATCTGATCCGCGATCTTGTCGGGATGACCTTCTGTGACAGACTCGCTGGTGAAGAGAAAGCGGTTGGTTGTAGGCAAAGCGGAATGCTCCTTAGCTCAGAATAGCCGGACACGCCCCATGGGAGGCGGAGCGCCCGACGACCGGTTCCGACTCCTGCCGCAGGCCGCGCCGTGGGAAGGAGCCCTGGAAGATGCCAGGCAGGCAGGGGTAGCAGTAGTCTCCGGTCGTTCCCCCTAAGACGGCGAAGAGCCGCAGGGTTGGAACCCCTCTATTCTACCCGCAGACCCATCAGGCAAGCCGAAGGAGAAACAGCGAGTGGAAGAAAATCCGGTCTGAAGAGCGCGGATGCGAAGATAAGATGCGTTCGCGGAACCTGCCTTCAGACGCCGTGCGCGCTCAGACCGGCCGCAGGCGCAGCATCTGCGCGGGCAGTTCGGAGCGCAGCGCCAGCAGGGTTAAAAACGCGGCCAGCGCCCAGGCCAGGCTGCCCCCCGCGATGATCAGCAGAGCTTCCAGATGTCCCCCGAGACGTGTCGCCAGTTCGGGCAGCCCATGAGCGAGTGCTTGCGCCAGAACATGGGCGCCGGCGTTGCTGGCGGCAAAGGCGATGAGCGCCGCAGCCAGCGCCCGTCCCAACTCGGCGAACTCCAGATGGAGCAGGCTGACCAGCCGCTTGCGATGCAGCAGAATGGCCAGCGCGGCGGTCTGGACCAACATGCCCGCATCGGAGGCGATCGCCAGGCCGGTGAGGCCAAAGCCGTGGAACAGGGCCCAGTACATGGGAATGGAGAGGATGGTGATCAAGGTTCCGGTGATGGCCGGCGTCTTGGTGTCACTGGCCGCATAGAAGGCGCGGGCATAGATGCCTTGCACAGCCCAGATGGCCAGCGTCACGGAGAAGATCTGAAACAGGAAGGTAACGCTGAGAACATCCGTGCGGCTGAACTTGCCGCCCTTGAACAGATTGAGCAGCCACGGCGCCAGCGCGATCATCCACGCCGAGACCAGCATCCCGGCAGCGAACAGACGTGAAACCGAGCGGCCCACCGAGGCCGAGAAGTCATGAGCTCGCTTCTGCTGGTAGAGCGAGGTGAAGAAGGGCAGAGAAGCCGCTCCCGCAGCCGGGCCAATGACGTTGAACGGCGCGTTGAACAGGTCCTTGGCGTTGCCGATCAGTGTGATGCCGCCCTGGGCGATGGAGGCGAAGTAGTTCAGGAAGAACCCGTCAAACATCACCAGCGAGACGCCGATCATCAACGGCAGGGTCAGCCGGAACCACTCCCGGAACGCGGGGTCGCGGAAGCCGACCACCGGCCGGAAGCGCAGGCCGGTGCGGAAGGCACCCACCGAATTCAGCAGCAGGGAGCCGCACAGGACGCCGGCGAGCACGCCAACCGCCAGCGAGTAGACGCCGATGCGGCGATGCAGAAGCACCGCCCCCAGGATGATGCCCGCGTTGTACACCAGGGGTGCTCCGGCCTGGTAGATGAAGATCTTGCGCACCTGCAACCGTGAACTCATGCAGGAGCCGATGAAGAAGAAGAGCTGCGCAGGCAGGATCATGCGGGTCAGCGAGGTGCAAAGGTGAGCCCGCACCGGGTCGGTGCGGAAGCCGGCGTTGGCCAGCCAGACGTACCAGGGAGCAATCACTTCGGAGATCAGCACGCCGGCCGCCAGCACCACACTCATGGTGGTGAGCACCACCGAGAGCGCGCGGTCGGCGCCCTCTTCGTCGCCTCGCTCGCGGTAGCGATTCAGGATGGTAATCAGGGAGATAGCCACCGCGCCGCCGGTGAGGAAGTAGCTGAGCAGGTCCGGCAGTTTGAAGGCCGCCCGGTACGCGTCCTGCGCGGCGCCGGCGCCGAAGAGAAAGTTCACATACTTGATTCTCACCAAGGCCAGCAGGCCGGAGCCGATCGAGCTCAGCATGAGAAGAATGGCGGCCGAGCCTGCCGTGTGGGTCTTGCGCCTGCCTGGAGCGGGCTTGGAGATGGGCCTGGTGGTCATGGAGGAGGTGAGGTTCGACATGTGCAAGAGGCCGAGCCTTCTTCCCACCGGGTCGGCCTGGCTGACCTTGGGTCTGGCGCAGGAGAAAGAATAAGAAGAAGAAAAATGGTGGCTCAAGAACAGTATGTCATTCGGAGGGAAAGAGGTCTCCCTGATCGGTGTGACGGGCGCTGAACCTGGGCTCGGCTTTGGGCTCCAGAACCAGACGGGGACGCATGGTCTTCGGTTTGGGCTCGGCAGCGCCCGCCTCAGCCAGGATGGGCCCCCCGGGCGGACTCCCGGCTGCGGCCTGAGGCAGGGGCTGCGCCAGCCTGCTGGCCAGAGCACGAAGTTCGTCGCGCAAAGCAGTGAGGAGCATGCGGCGCAGCTGATCCTCGCGGCCCGCTGCGCCGGCATCCGCCGGGTTGCCGGGGGCCCTCTCGCTGGGCCGCGGATCCGCCACAGACACGGTCAGCGGGATCTCTGTGGCAAGCGCTGCAGGCTCTGCTGCCTCCTTGGCCTTGGAGTCGGCCGCAAATACCTGCCGGGCACCGGCGATCGTGTAGCCCTGCTCGTACAGCAGACTCTTAATGCGTAGCGCTACCTCAACATCGCGCTTGCGATACAGGCGCTGCCCTGTGCCGCCTTTGTTCGGTTTGAGCTGGCTGAACTCCGTCTCCCAAAAGCGCAGCACATAGGCGGGAACGCCGCAGAGTTTGGCTACATCCCCGATCCGGAAGTAGAGCTTGTCCGGAATCACTGGTGCGCTGGGGGCTACGATCTTCCGAATTGGGTGATGAGAGGTCACTTGCTTCCGCAGTACCAAAGTATAGGATCGCGGAGAGATTCGACCATTAGTAAGTCCGGTTCCGCCCCGCGATTCGTTTAGATGTAGAGACGTATCATAGTAGTAAATAGTTGGTTCGAGAGTTACTTGAAGAGTCGGGCGGGGCGGGATGAAGCGGCAAGGGCATCTGCTCCATTCTGAATCCCAGCCTGCCGTTCCGGCTCCGCCAGAGGCTGCCGCCGCTGCACCGGGCCGAGGGCGGCGCGTTCATACTGCACCGGCCAGCACCCGGGCAGGTGCAGCTCCTGGGCGGCGCGCAGGGGCCAGTAGGGATCGCGCAGCAGCTCCCTGGCCAGCAGGATCAGATCGGCCTGGCCGGTGCGGAGAATCTGATCGGCCTGAACCGGGCTGGTGATCAGTCCGACGGCGCCGGTAGCCAGCCCGGTCTCGCGGCGGATGCGCTCGGCAAAGGCGACCTGGTAACCCGGACCCAGTGGAATCTGTTGGTGGGGGTCGTTGCCACCGGAGGAGACGTCCAGCAGATCGACGCCCTCCGCCTTCACCAGCCGTGCAAACTCCACGGTGTCCTCGATGCTTAGGCCGCCCTCGACCCAGTCCACGGCGGAGACGCGAACCCAGACTGGAAGATGGGCCGGGAAGGCGGCCCGCACCGCGCGGATGATCTCCAGAGGAAAGCGCGCCCGGTTGGTCAGGCTTCCCCCATAGGCATCGCTGCGGCGGTTGGAGAGCGGGCTGAGGAACTCATGGGCCAGGTAGCCGTGGGCGGCGTGAACCTCAGCGATGAGAAAGCCCGCGGCGGCGGCCCGGTGAGAGGCACAGGCGAAGTCAGCCACAACTTTGTCCATGCCCTTGCGGTCCAGCGCCTGAGGTAGAAGGTACTCGTCATGAAAGCGGATGGCGGAGGGAGCCACCACACGCGTCCAGCCGCTGCGGAGATCCACGCGATTTTCAAACCCGGCGGGCTGAGGCGTGGCGGCCCGCGAACCCTTCCAGGGCGGCAACATGCCGGCCTTGCGGCCGGCGTGAGCGAGCTGGATGGCGGGAACGCTCCCGTTCTGCTTCAGAAACGCGGTGATGCGGGCCAGCATGGGAATGTGGCCGTCGCTATAGATACCCAGATCCCCGGGAGTAATGCGGCCTTCGGGACTGACGGCAGCCGCTTCCGTCATCACCGTACCGGCCCCGCCGATGGCGCGGCTGCCCAGGTGGACCAGGTGCCAATCCGAGGCATATCCGTCGGTGGAGCTGTACTGGCACATGGGCGAAACGACGATACGGTTGGGCAGGTTGAGGCCGCGCTGGGGCAGCGGGCTGAACAGACTGTTCGCCGGATGGTTCATGGGTGATTGGATGAGGCTGTGCGGCTCTCCGATCTCTGCCGGGGCCGCCGGAACAGGGTCTGCGT
>JAJYZE010000242.1 GCA_021800195.1 Acidobacteriota bacterium | reverse complement strand
ACCCATCGCGTCCGATTGCTTCATCCTCAGCTTCGCCTTATCCTCGGCTCAGGATGGACTTTGACAAAAAGGCGATCACCGGACCCCGAGCCTCCCTGGCCGGCGGCGCCGAGCGGCCAATCCGCACAGCCGCCAACCACGAGGCCGACCGTCTGGTCTCCGCCGGCCGGCTGGAGGACGACGACGCCGTCGAACTCAAGCTGCGTCCGCGGCGGCTGGCCGAGTTTGTCGGCCAGACCAAGGCCAAGGAGCAACTGAAGATTGCGCTGGAGGCGGCCAGGTCGCGTGGCGAGGCCCTCGACCACGTCCTCCTCTTCGGTCCTCCCGGGCTGGGCAAGACCACCCTGGCCACCATCATCGCCAATGAACTCGACGTCGGCTTCCAGCAGACCAGCGGCCCCGCCCTGCAAGTTCAGGGCGATATGGCGGCCATCCTCACCAACCTCAAGCCCCGCCAGGTGCTCTTTCTGGACGAGATCCACCGCTTGCAGCCGGTGATGGAAGAGAAGCTTTACACCGCGCTGGAGGACTACCAGTTGGACATCATGATTGGAACCGGACCCTCAGCCCGCACCCACGTGATGCGCATCGACCCGTTCACCTTTGTCGCCGCCACCACCCGCCCCGGCCTGCTCTCCTCGCCGCTGCGCTCACGCTTTGGAATCCTTCTACGCCTGGAGTTTTATACCGACGATGAGCTGCGCTGGGTGGTCGAACGTTCCGCGGAGGTTCTCTCCGTGCCCATCGACCACGATGGCGCCGCGGAGATCGCCATGCGCTCACGCGGCACGCCGCGTATCGCCAACCGCCTGCTGCGCCGCGTCCGCGACTACGCCGAGGTTCGCGCCTCGGGAAAGATCGACCGCCCCACCGCTGTGGCGGCCCTGGAGATGCTGGAGGTGGACGCCCACGGCTTCGATGAGCTGGACCGCCGCCTGCTGCGCACCATCATTGAAAAGTACGACGGCGGCCCAGTGGGCCTGAATACCCTCGCCGCTGCCCTGGCCGAGGAACAGGACGCCCTGGAAGAGGTTTACGAACCGTTCCTCATTCAGATCGGCTTTCTGGATCGCACACCGCGCGGACGCGTTGCAACCCGCCTGGCCTACCAGCACCTGGGCATCGAGATGCCGCACAGGCCGACGCTGTTTGGTTAGGATCTTCTCCCGATGACGATGAGCCGAAGGGTGCGTTGATCCCGGTCGCGCCGCCCGCGCGCCTCTTTCGCGCCCTACTCAAGACGGGCATGCGGTTCGCTCGGCGCTGGGCCGGGGGAATTGCTGGGCCGGGCGCGGAGCTGCCGCCATCCGCGGCTACGCCACCGCCAGTTTGACCAGAATGACGAACGCCAGGGCCAGCAGCACCCTGCGCCCCAACAGCTTCAGCGCCGGAACTGAGAAGTATCGCCGCATCGATCCACCCCCTACGATGCGACTCTACTCCCGCTTGGTTGCAGGCGGATGAATCTTTCAGCCTGGACGGTGCGCCAGCGCATCCGCCAGGATACCCCCGGTCTCGGCCAACTGCCTCTGGGCTACCGAGTAACCGATGCCCAGCCGGCCCATGAGAATCGCCGCCTTCACATCTTTGTCCGCCTGCATCAACAACTCGGTCGCCGTGGCCCTGTCGCAGCCTACGGCTGTGGCAACAATCCTCTCCGCGCGATCCATCAGCTTCGCATTGCTGGCTCGCATGTTCACCATCAGGTTGCCGAACGTCGCCCCGGTCCGGATCATCACCCCGGTGGAAAGCATGTTCAGCACCATCTTGGTTGCTGTGCCGGCCTTCATCCGTGTGCTCCCGGTAAGCACCTCCGGGCCTGTCGCCGGAGTGATCGCGATCTCGGCTGCCTGGGCCAGGGCGGAGCCGGGAACGCAACTCAAGCCGACCGTCAGGGCTCCCAGGCTCTTTGCATGCTCGATGGCGCCCAGCACATACGGCGTCCGTCCGCTGGCCGCGATCCCCACCAGCGTATCGGGCCGGCGATCGGAGGCAAAGCCGGCCACCGCCACATCCCGCGCGCCCTCCTCCCGCGAATCCTCCGAGTGCTCACTGGAGAAGCGCAGCGCGGCGTCGCCTCCGGCGATGATGCCATGGATCAGATCCGGGCTGACCGAGAATGTGGGCGGGCACTCGCTGGCATCCAGGACACCCAGGCGTCCGCTGGTCCCCGCTCCGATGTAAAACATCCTTCCGCCGCGCCGAAACCGCTCGGCCACCGCGTCCACCGCGCGCGCAATCTGCTCCAACTCCGCTGCGACGGCCCCGGCCACCTTGGCGTCTTCCGCGTTGATCAGCGCCAGCATCTCTTTCGTTGGCAGCTCATCCATCTGTTCGCTGGCCGGATTGCGCCTTTCGGTCGGCAGGTCTCCCAGCCGCTCACCGTCCGTCCCTCCGCCATCCAGCCCCTCTTCACTCGGTGCCCTCATCTACTCCCCATTCTCCCCTTGCCCGACAGCGCGAGCTCTTCTTCTGCTTGGTTGCAACCCTCTAGAGCATGAGTTGCCCACCATTCACCTCGATCGTTTCACCCACAACGTAACTGGCCGCATCCGAGGCGAGAAACACAATCACCTTAGCACACTCCATCGGAGTGCCTGCCCGCTTGAGGGGAATCGTCTGGATCATATTCTGCATCACCTCCGGCGTGGTAAAGGTCTCGTGGAACGGCGTATCGATCACTCCCGGAGAAACGCAGTTCACCCGGATCCCGCAGGGAGCCAGTTCTTTTGCCATCGCTTTGGTCCATGTGATGATCCCTCCTTTCGCGGTTGCGTAAGCACCAGCGCCCAGGCCGCCTCCATTACGGCCGGCAATTGACGCGATGTTGACAATAACGCCATAGCCACGCTCCATCATGGAACCCGCAACTGCCTGAGAGCACAACATGGCGCTCTTCAGGTTCAGATCCATCACAGCATCCCACTTCAACTCCGTCATCTTCATTAGCGGTAAGCGCTCAAGGAGTGACCCGGCATTGTTGACCAGAATGTCGATCGGTCCGAAGGCATCGACGGCTTGCTTGATCAGGGAATCCACTTCGCTGGAGCGGGTTACATCCGCTTGGACGGCAACGGCTCGCCCCCCTGCGCCAGTAATCTTCTTCAGCACCTGTTCGGCGCCCGCTCGGTTGCGGTTATACCCAATGACAACCCGGGCACCCTCTTCAGAGAACAGAATTGCCGTGGATGCGCCAATCCCGGAGGATGCGCCTGTAACGATCACGACCTTGTCTTGCAACGCCAGAAAACTTCCCACGGATGCTCCCTCCCGCCATGCGCTGATCCTGGTGGTTGTCCGCATGGAGTACGGCTGTGGCCTTCAGTATAGCGATGCATCGATCGAATCCGGCGACAGCCATCTTCCGTTTCGGTGTTCCACCTTTGCGCAGACCGTTCCAAGAACGTCAAAGCCGGCAGACTCGAGCGCAAGGGCTGGGTGGCCCTTGGCCTTCTCACAGTCTGAATCCCAGCCCCAATTGCGCCCAAATTGCGCCGAATCGGCAGCTCAGGGAAACTTGTGTCAGCATAGTAAGTCAGATGAGTTCTCCGGACCATCCTTCTCCCAACTCCGCGGGCTCGGAAGCTCCCAGCGCCTCCGTGGCCTGGCAATCGCAAGACTTCCGCTTCTACTCCGCCGCCCGTCTGCTGGGCATCATGGGCGCAGAGGCTCAGGGAGTTGGGGTGGCCTGGCAGATTTATCAGATCACCCACTCGGCGCTGGCGCTGGGCTACACCGGCCTGGCGCTCTTTCTTCCTGGCATCTTCTTTGTTCTTCCCGCCGGCCATGTCGCGGACCGCTATGATCGCCGCACCATCATTCTCACCTGCTACTCGATGCAGGCGCTGGCGACCACGTCTCTGCTCTGGCTGGCGCTCTGTCGCTCGCAGAGTGTCTGGCTCATCTACGCCATCCTCTTCGTCGTCGGAGCTGGCCGCTGCTTCAGCGGGCCGGCCGCCAGCGCCCTGGTTCCAACTCTGGTTCCCAGGGAACACTTCGTCAACGCCGTCACCTGGGGCGCCACGATCTTTCAGATCGCCAACGCCACCGGACCCATGATCGGGGGCATTCTCTTCACCATCCCGCTGACGCGCGTCTTTGGCGGCCACCTTGCAGCGCTCAACGGAGCCCCTTTGGTCTACGCCTTCACCCTGGCACAGATTCTGGGCTTCCTCAGCTTCTTCAGCCTGGTTAAGCCGCGCGGAGCCGGGGAGAAGAAGGGCTTTACCCTGGAGACGATGTTCGCCGGTCTGCGCTACGTCATCAGCACGCGGCTGTTGTTGGGCTCCATCTCCCTAGATCTGTTCGCCGTGCTGCTGGGAGGGGCCGTGTCGCTGATGCCTATCTTCGCGGCGGACGTTCTGCACGCCGGCGCGAACGGGTTGGGACTGCTGCGCTCCATGCCCTCCCTGGGAGCGCTGGCGGTCTCGCTCACCGTGCTCGTCTTTCCTATCCGCCGCCGCGCCGGCAAGGCCATGCTGTCCTGCGTCGGCCTCTTTGGCGCCGCCACCATCGTCTTCGGCCTCAGCCGCAACCTTCTGCTCAGTTGCGTCGCGCTGCTCATCATCGGAGCCTCCGACATGATCTCAGTGGTCATCCGCGCCAGCATCCTGCAGTTGGCCACGCCGGAGAAGATGCGCGGCCGCGTCTCCAGCATCAACTGGCTCTTTGTGGGCGTCTCCAATGAAGTAGGCGAGTATGAGAGCGGCCTCACCGCTCACTGGTGGGGCGCGGTCCGCGCCGTCGTCTTCGGCGGCATCGCCAGCATGGCCGTCACCGGTCTCTGGGGCGTGATGTTCCCCGCGCTTCGCTCTGCCGACGCCCTCACCGCCGAAAGCCTCATCCCGTTGGAGAAGCAGTTCAGCAGCATGGAGCCGGTTGGCTAAGGCGGCGTCCGCTTAGGCAGAGTGGGGCGGCGGGTAGTCCATCCCGGAACCTTTTCCATACAATCCGTTTGTCACTTCTCTCGACCGACCTTCTGTGCTCCGGGTTCTATCAAAGTAAGGATCTGCCCCACATCTTGGCCTTTTGAGGCATCTCGAGATGTGGGTTTGCAGGATGCTCCGCTTGCACCCATGACGCAAGGACTGGAACGGCGCTACGGCCATGGAGATCGCCACTTCGTGACGCCTCCTGCTACCGTCGCCGGCCGTACTTCGCCTCGCCGGAGTCGCGGCTGATCTTTGAGCGATGTCTGGAGGTGGC
>JAJYZE010000241.1 GCA_021800195.1 Acidobacteriota bacterium | reverse complement strand
CCATCCGCGGCCTGATGCAGGAGAGCGGGCGCGAGTTGGCGGTGGAGCAGGTTCTGCAGTTCTTCTTCAACCAACAGTGGACGGCTCTGCGCTCGTACTGCGCAGATCGCAGCATCCGTATCATGGGTGATGTGGCGATCTTCGTCAGTTACGATAGCGCGGATGTGTGGACGCATCGAGAGATCTTTGAACTGGACGAGAACGGCGATCCAATTCGCGTCGCCGGGGTTCCTCCGGATTATTTCTCCGCAACCGGGCAGCGCTGGGGAAATCCGGTCTATAAATGGTCTCTGTTGCAGGAGCGCGAATTTGACTGGTGGGTAGCTCGAATTCGCCGTGCCCTGGCACTCTATGACCAGATTCGCCTGGATCATTTCCGCGGCTTTGAGGCGTACTGGTCCATCCCAGCAAACGAGCTTACGGCGGTGAATGGAGAGTGGGTCAAGGCCCCCGGAGAGGCTCTTTTCCGCCGTCTCCAAGAGATTTTTGGCGATCTTCCGTTTATCGCCGAGGATCTCGGCCTGATCACCAGAGAGGTGGATGCGCTGCGGGAAACCTTTGGCATGCCCGGTATGCGCGTTCTGCAGTTCGGGTTTGCCGACCGTGGAGGCCATCTCTATTTGCCCCATCGCTACGTGGAGAATACGGTGGTGTACACCGGAACCCATGACAACAACACCACGCTGGGCTGGTGGCTCGAGGATGTGTCAGAGTCAGAGCGAGCCAACATTGAGACCTATTTTCATCCGATGCTGAAGGATGGCGATGTGGTGTGGGCGATGATGAAGGCTGCGGCGAACTCGGTCGCCGCGACCTGTATCCTTCCCCTGCAGGACATCCTCTCTCTTGGCAGCGAAGCGCGCATGAACCGCCCTGCCGCGGAGACCGGCAACTGGACCTGGCGGTTCAAGCCGAACGCGCTCGATCCCAGCCTGGCGATGCAACTGGCCCGTGTGATGGAGATGGCTGACCGCGATAGCTACCATGTGCCCGTGGAGGGTCCGTTCGCCGGAGGGCCCACGGATGTGGCTTCGCTGCGGGTGCTGGAGGGCTCACAGTCCTAATGGCCGTCTAGCAGGCGAAGCGGCGAGCACGTAAACTAGGAGGAGAACCAAGGAGACCCCGTGCCACTATCCGGTGAAGCCATTCGCACCATGAATTACGTTGACGATATCTCTGTAACCTTGCGCCGAATCCTGTCCGTGTTGCCAGTGCTGACCCCTGAGGAGCGCGAGCGCGTGGCGGAACATATCCGCCACGCTGAGCCAAGTTATGAAACAGTAATCGCCGCTCTGACGGCCAAGTAAGGCGAGAGATCGTCTGATCGCGCTCCGGCGCCTGGGTGGAACACTTTGAGTGTGGGTTAAGGGATGGTCTGCTGGGTTGGGGTTTGCCCGGCCTGCATCTGGGCGTTCGTCATAGAGAAAGACGTACAGGGCGACCGGGAGGAGCGTTCCTACCCGCGCAAAGATCACAGGATCATTGGTGCGGTTGAACGAGATCCGGAGAGGCGAGGAGCAGCCGCGCGACTGCGTCCGCGACACGCTCGATCGGTGACCGGTGCTGAGCGGATTCCGCGTCATTGGCCAGGACAAGGCGCTGTCGAACCTCTTGGAGCCCGCGAATCTGGCGCTCTCGCTCCGGGCCATCCTTCAGTAACGGCCCCAGGGCTGTGGCTACATTGGCTGCCGTAAAGCGGTCCTGGAGCAGCTCCGGGACCAGGCGATGCTGCGCGATCAGATTCACCATCGAGACCGGAAGATTTCCGTTGAGATCGCGTCGCGCCTGCAACTCCTCCGGATACTGCACCAGTCTTTTGGCCAGGGCAAAGGTCAGGGCGGAGACGCGGTAGACCATCACAAAGGGATTGCCCACCAGCGCCGCCAGGACCGTAGCCGTTCCACTGGCGACCACCGAGGCCCGAGCGTGAAAGAGCGCCTCGGCGGCATCCGGGACCAGCGTGAGCCGCAGCGTAGAGGCCTCCGGCCCAAAGTACTTCAGGTGCTCGGCGTTTAACTCTTCGATGTAGCGCTGGAGGGCGCTGCTCTCAATGGTGGAGGCCACCGGCAGAAGAAATTCATAGTGCGTGAACTCGGCCGGGTTGGAGGGCTGCAGGGTGGTGTTGCCGTTGAAGGTGGTATGCGCCGCTGCGCCGCTGATCAGATCGCTCATGGCTAGTTCGTGCAGCGTGGGCAGGTTGGCGTGGATCTCCTTCCAGCGGCTGCCGGGAAGCAGCGCGATCCAGGTCTTGGCCGAGTCAAGGTGATGCTGTGCCGCATAGGCAAGTCTGGAATTCTGCGGAGAGACCACGGGCAGGCCGGACTCGTGCGCCTGGGTTGCTGGTTGTGTCGCCTCTTGCGCCACAGGCAGCGGCGCAGCCAGCGCTTCGGCCAGCGGATGCCCAACAAACTCCGCGTCCACTCCGCGGTTCCGGTAAAAGGTCTCTTCAAAGGGAAAGATCACCAGCATTTTGTCGACACGCTGCTGCACCCAGCGCAGCCGCCCACGCTTCCACGCCCATAGCTGGGGGCTGACAAACCAAACCACTCGAACACCGGCGCGGCGCAGATGCTTTGCCAGCCGGAAGTTGACGTCCGGGAAGTCAATCAGCACGGCCACATCCGGGCGCCGGCTGCGGATGCTGGAGACCAGCTTGCGGTATTTGGCGTAGACGGAAGGGACGTGGCGCAGGATCTCGGTGAGGCCCATTACGGCGACGTCCTCGGCATGCACCACCCGCTGTTGCCCGGCCTGCTCCATCTGCCTGCCGCCCAGCCCGCTGAAGGCAGCCTGCGGCAGGCGCTTTCGCAGTGCGGTGATCAGCGCCGCCCCGTAGGCGTCTCCCGAGGCCTCTCCGGCGGAGAGAAAGATGCGCGGGCTGGATTCCATGGTGATGCTTTCAGTCTATCTCCGGTAGGTGAGGGATTTCCCGGCGGTGCTGGGCGAATCGATGCTTGGGGCGACAATCAGGAGAACTTTGGAAGGTCTGATCAAGACATGAGCGCCGCCGTGCCGATTGGGCATTCCCGCCCTGAATTATCTTGCTTTCGATGGTACCTGCTCGACCAACACGGTCTGTGCTGCACGAGGGACAGGAACCTGTCTTCACAAGCTGCTATGCGGGAACGGCGGCCTCGTCTGCGTCCAGTTCCTGGTCCTTGTATTGCAACTGGTAGAGCTTGTAATAGAGCCCGCGCAGCGCCAACAACTCCTGATGGGTGCCCTGTTCGCGCAGCTTGCCCTTGTGCATGACGAGAATGGTGTCCGCGCGTTGAATGGTCGAGAGGCGATGTGCGATCAGCACCGAAGTTCGACCGGTGATCATCCTCTCCAGCGCCATGCGAACACGAACCTCGGTGTCTGTATCCACGGAACTGGTGGCCTCATCCAGGATCAGGATGCCGGGTCGGTGGGCCAGAGCACGGGCAAAGCTGATGAGCTGCTTCTGTCCGGTGGAGAGCGTCGAACCCCGCTCCAGTACTGGCTCAGAGAATCCGTGGGGCAGGCTACGAATAAACCCCGCAACGTTGACCTCTTCGGCAGCGTGCTCCACCTCTTCCTGCGTGATCCATGCTGATCCCAGGCGGATGTTCTGGGCGATGGTGCCTGCAAAGAGGAAAGGGTCCTGCAAGACGACGCCAAAGCGCTGCCGCAGCCGGGTCAGGTCCTGCTCCTGCACATCAACCCCGTCGACCAGGACCGCGCCGCGCTGCACGTCATAGAAGCGCATCATCAGCGCGGTGATGGTGGTTTTACCCGCGCCGGTGTGGCCGACGATGGCCGCTGTCTGGTTGGGCTCGATCGTGAAGCTGACGCCGCGCAGAACCCACTCGACATCGGGAGACTCCCCCAGAGCCTCCTCAGAGAGTGTGCGGATGCGCTCCCGCTGCTCGGTCGTCAGCGTCTGGTAAGTAAACCATACGCCGCGAAACTCGACGCTGCCGCTGCCGTCGCCAGTGGTGGGGTGGGCGCTGGTGCGAATCTCGTTTTTGGTGTCGAGAAGTTTGAAGATTCGCTCGGAGGCGGCCATGGCCGCCTGCAGGATGTTGTACTTGTCGCTCAGGTCCTGGATGGGACGGAAGAACCTCTGCCCGTACTGAATAAACGCGATGAGAACGCCCAGCGTCACCACCGGATGCAGGAAGCCGGCATGCGTAGCAAGGGCCGGAGTGCTCTTCAGGACGTAAATCCCTCCGCGCCAGATCACCAACGCGATGGCGATGGAACTCAGAAGTTCTACTACAGGATAGTAGAGCGCATAGGCGAAGATAGCGTCCGTCCATGCCTTCTTGTTTTCGAGGTTAACTGCGGAAAAGTCGTTGAATGCACGTTGCTCGCGGTTGAACAACTGCACCAGGCTCATGCCCGAAACATACTCCTGGGTGAACGAGTTGATCTTGGCTGTGGCCGCCCGCTGCCGGCGGTAGCTGTCTCGAACGTGGACGCGAAAGAGCCGCGTGGCATAGAGGATCAAGGGAAGGACAGAGAGCGCCAGTAGCGCCAGCAGCCAGCTCATCTTCACCATGATCGCCACGATGAAGCTGAGGAGAAAGATATCTTCAAAGATCGCCAGGACGCCGGAGGTGAACATCTCATTGAGGGCGTCCACATCGGAGGTCAGGCGGGTCACCAGCCTTCCCACCGGGTTGCGGTCGAAGAATCCCATGTGCATCTGCTGAATATGGCGAAAGATCTGACTGCGCAAATCAAACATGATCTTCTGCCCGGTCCACTGCATCAGGTAGGTCTGGACGAACTCCAGAGCGAAGATCAGCCCCAACGAAGCCAGATAAAGCGTAGCAATCTCGCTGACGCCGCGAACGGGGTCCGCGCTGAGCCGGGCGGCGAGCCAGGAGCGCTTCTGGTGCAGCGGGTCAAAGTAGGTATCCACTGCGACTTTGACAAAGTACGGGCCCAGGACATCGCTGCCGGCCTTGAGCACGATGGCGACTGCCGATGCGGCTACCTGCAACTTGTAGGGCGCGAGATATCGCGCCAGCCGCCGCATCAGCCGGGCGTCGTAGGCCTTGCCGACAATGTCGTCGTCGGCAATCTGACGGGAGCCTTCTGGTTGTGCTGGTTGAGCCGTCGTTGCGGTCTTCTTCTGGTCGTCGGCCATTTCGTTTATTTTAGAGCCTTTGCAAAGGGTCCCGAAGACGCTGGGCGCCGGGAGTCGGGGAATAAAGAGGGCGTGAAAGAATGGAACAGATGGAAACGGAAGGACTCAATCGAACGGTTGCGGAGACCGAACAGGCAGCCA
>JAJYZE010000240.1 GCA_021800195.1 Acidobacteriota bacterium | reverse complement strand
CGCCCTCCTGCATGATGTTGAAGAGCGCGACCTGGATCTTGCCGGCGAGATCGGGAACTTCATTGATGGCGAAGATGCCGCGGTTAGCGCGGGGCAGCAGGCCGTAGTGCATGGTGAGCTCGCTGCCTAGCTCGTGGCCGGAGCGGGCGGCCTTGATGGGATCCACGTCACCGATGAGGTCGGCGACGGTGACGTCTGGGGTGGCCAGCTTCTCCACATAGCGGTCGCGCGGCGTCATCCAGGCGATGGGCGTGTCGTCGCCGAGGGAGGCGATGAGGTCGCGGGAGAACTTGCTGAGCGGAGCGTAGGGGTTGTCGCGCAGCTCCGAGCCGGCGACGTAGGGACAGTGGGGATCGAGTAGCGTGGTGAGCGAGCGGAGGATACGGGACTTGGCCTGGCCGCGCAGGCCGAGAAGGATGAAGTTGTGGCGGGAGAGCAGCGCGTTGACGATCTGGGGGACGACCGTATCGTCAAAGCCGATGATGCCGGGAAAGAGGCTCTGGCCGGCGTGCCGGCCGCCTGGGGCGATCTGACGCAGGCGCGCGATGAGGTTCTCACGGAGTTCGTCTTTGACGCAGCGGGCTACGCGCTCAGGGGTGTATTCGGAGCTACGGAGTTGGCCGAGGGTGCGCGGAAGGTTCATCTGCGGCATGGCTTTAGTATAGATGTTCGCTGCAGGAGACAGGCTTCAAGGCTTTGAAACGCGGTTTTGAAGCGGCTGCGGCGTGCCGAGGAATTGGGTGTCGCGGGCGGAAGGAAGGAAGAAGCTGCCGGGGATGGGCATCGGGCCAGCGGGAGGCCAAAAAGGGCGAGTCCGTGGAGGGTTCGGACTCACCCCTTTTGGCTCCGGCGTCGGCTGGCTCGGGTAGAGGTCGGCTCCGGATTCGGCTGGCGGTGATGGAGGGTTTACAGCGAGCTCATGTTATGCAGAAACTCCTGGTTATTGCGCGTCTTGCCCAGCTTGTCGCTGAGCAGCTCCATGGCTTCCACCGGAGAAAGAGGATTCAGGACCTTGCGCAGGATCCAGGTGCGCTGCAGATCATCCTTGGGAATCAGCAGCTCCTCTTTCCGAGTGCCGGAGCGCTGGATGTCGATGGCCGGGAAGACGCGCTTGTCGACCAACTTGCGGTCCAAAATCACCTCCATATTGCCGGTGCCCTTGAACTCCTCAAAGATGACCTCATCCATCCGCGACCCGGTATCAATCAGGGCCGACGCGATAATGGTCAGACTACCGCCCTCTTCAATATTGCGCGCCGCGCCGAAGAAGCGCTTGGGGCGTTGCAGCGCGTTGGAGTCCACGCCTCCGGAGAGCACCTTGCCGCTGGGTGGGACGATGGTGTTGTAGGCGCGCGCCAGCCGGGTGATGGAATCCAGCAGGATGACGACATCGCGCTTGTGCTCCACCAGACGCTTGGCCTTTTCAATCACCATCTCCGCCACTTGAACATGGCGCGCCGCGGGCTCGTCAAAGGTGGAGGAGATGACCTCGCCCTTCACCGACCGCTGCATGTCAGTGACCTCTTCCGGCCGCTCGTCGATCAGCAGCACGATGAGAACAATTTCCGGATGATTGGCCGTAATCGAGTTGGCAATGGACTGCATCAGTACGGTCTTGCCGGTGCGGGGCGGAGCGACGATGAGCCCGCGCTGACCCTTGCCAATGGGGCACAGCAGGTCCATCACTCGACCGGAGATGCCGTCCTTGACGGTCTCCATCTTGATGTGTTCCTGAGGATAGAGCGGAGTCAGGTTGTCGAAGAGGATTTTGTTGCGGGTCTCCTCCGGACTCTCAAAGTTGATCGCTTCGATCTTGACCAAGGCAAAGTATTTCTCCCCTTCATGAGGGCTGCGAACGTTGCCGGAGATCGTGTCTCCCGTCTTCAAATCAAACTTGCGGATCTGGGAGGGAGAGACGTAAATGTCGTCCGGGCCGGGAAGGTAGTTGTAGTCCGGAGAGCGGAGAAAGCCGTAACCGTCGGGAAGAATCTCCAGGACTCCTTCTGCGAAGATATGACCTTCTTTTTCGCTTTGTGCCTGGAGAATTTTAAAAATGAGGTCTTGTTTGCGTAGCGCGCTGGTGCCTGCAATTTCAAGAGCGCGGGCGAGCTTGCCGAGTTCGGCAATGCTTTTTTCCTTCAACTCGGAGATGGTCATGAGTGCTTGAGTGGTTTCCATAGATTTTGAGGGGACTGGATCTTGCGAAGAAGTGTTGTTGCGGAATTGCGCTGCTACGGCGGAGAGCCGGATGCGCCGGTGATGCGGAGGGTCGAAGCAGAGAGATGCAGGGTCCGCGAGCGGGAAGATGAATGGGTATCAGGATGGTGAAGTCGCCTTCAGCCTAGCAGACCAGAACGAGGAAAAGGAAGCGCAGGCGCAAAACTCTGAGGAGGGAAAGTAGAGTGGCGAGGCGGGCTTGGCTGCGGTTGGGTCACCGTCGGATTCCGTCCGTGGCCTGCTCTTGCTCTGCTAACGGAACCCGAAAGAATGAAAGGCAGCGACCGTCACCGCCTGGCGCAAGCATCAAGTTAGGCGGCGCGCCGCTCTGAGCTCGACAGTGCCTCAAGGCTGGATTCCGCAGTGGTGTCCATCGGAATGGTGTCTTTGAAACGGTCGAAGACCTCGTTGGCGGTGTCCTGTACGCGGGTATTTGGTTTGTGCAGTTTGCGAGTTGCTTTGGAGGCAAGCTGACAGAGCTTGTAGCGGTTCTTCACGTGCGTAAGAGCACCAAAGATAAGATCAGAGCGCATGAATGATTCTCCTGGTAAAGCGAGGTTCCGGGCGTCGTTGCTCTGCGCCCATCTTGGGGATACCTCGTGACCTGCTGCCTTGTAGCGGCACGCAAGCCCGATTATTTACATTAGACGCGCGAGTTTCAAGGAAGGCGCGTCCAACCTTTGCGCAAAATTGCGCAGCGGAGCGAGGGTTGAGAGGTACAGCCAAATCTAGAGTCAGGCGGCGCCAGGCGGGGCTGCCCCACCCGGCGATTTACGAGGATCTCGCATTTTCGAGGGAGAATGACCCTGGAAGGAGTGTCCTCAAGCCATAGGCTGCACCGAACCACACCATCGCACCAGCCGATGTCTGGATCCCTGATCGGAACAGCTTTTGAGCCCTTCTACCTGCTATTTGAACCATAACTCGTGCAAGGTGACGGGGTCAATCCTTTTTTTGGTGAAGAGCAGGGATGGACCTATTGAAATTTGGATGATGCGGGTTGGAGGACCCGGCCGAATCGCTGCCGCCAGCCCCGAGCCGGCCCGCCCCGATGAGGAGCATGCCCGGCTTCAGGACCAATAGCTGCGATCGAGCGTCCGGTATTGGATGGCTTCGGCGATATGTGGCACGGCGATGCAGGTGGATCGTTCCAGGTCGGCGATGGTGCGCGCTACCTTGAGAATGCGGTCGTGTGCTCGGGCGCTGAGTCCCTGCTGTTGCATGGCGCGTTCCAACAGCCTCTCCGCATCCGTGGAGAGTTCGCAGAAAGTTCGGATCTGCTGAGTGGACATCTGGGCGTTGGCAAAGGCGTTGGTAGCCCGAAAGGCCGCTTTCGAGCCTCGGGAAGGAGCTTTTGCTCCGTAGGCCAGGAAGCGGTCATGTTGGATCTCGCGGGCGGCCAGCACCCGGGCGCGAATCTCCGCCGACCCCTCCGTTGCGGAAGCGCCGCGCAGCTCTTTGTACTGCACCGCAGGAACCTCAATATGGATGTCGATGCGATCCAGCAGAGGCCCGCTGACCTTGCTGACGTAGCGCTGGATCATGGGCGGAGTACACATGCATTCCCTGGATTTGTCGTTAAAGTATCCGCAAGGGCAGGGGTTCATGGCTGCAGCAAGCATGAAGCGAGCCGGAAAGGAGAGGGACATGGCCGCCCGGGAGATGGTCACCTGCCCATCCTCCAGAGGTTGGCGCAGGACCTCGAGAACGTTGCGCGGAAACTCCGGAAGTTCATCCAGAAACAGAAGACCATTGTGAGCCAGAGAGACCTCTCCTGGCCGGGGCATCACGCCGCCGCCGATCAGTCCGGCGTCAGAGATGGTATGGTGCGGGGAACGGAAGGGGCGATGAGTCACCAGGCCCTCATCTCGATTGAGGATGCCGGCCACCGAGTGGATCTTGGTGGTTTCCAGGGCTTCTTCAAACCGCAGCGGAGCCAGAATGGAGGGAAGCCGCTTCGCCAGCATCGTCTTGCCGGAGCCGGGCGGACCGATCATCAGGATGTTGTGGCCTCCGGCTGCGGCGACCTCCAAAGCCCGTTTGGCTACCTGCTGGCCACGCACGTCGCGAAAGTCGGCAGGGTACTCCAGGGCTTCATTCAAAAGGTTGGCGCTATCCACCGAAAGGGGTTGCGCAAAAAGTTGGGGCTGGCTGCCGGAGACGCCGGCGGCGGAGTTCAACAGCTCCCGTACTTCCAGCAAGGAGCGAACCGGATAGACGTTGACGCCGGCCACAACAGCGGCTTCACGCGCATTCGCCGCCGGAATCACCAGGTTGCGGATGCCTGCCGTTCGGGCTGCAATCGCGATCGGTAGCATCCCTTGAACCGCGCGCAGAGAACCGTCCAGACCCAACTCCCCTACCAGAACAAAATCGGCGATGTCCTTGACGGAGAGCGCACCGTAAGCTCCCAGAATGCCGATAGCGATGGGGAGATCAAACCCCGAACCCTCCTTCTTCAAATCGGCCGGCGCTAGATTGATCGTGATGCGGGTGGGGGGCAACTCGAAGCCTGAGTTCTTGATGGCCGAACGAACCCGGTCCCGGGACTCGCGCACCGCCGCATCGGGAAGGCCCACCGTAGCAAAGATCTCCTCCTTGGCGATCGTGCCGGAGAAGTCAACCTCTACGTCGATCAGATGAGCGTCAATTCCGTAGACGGCCGCGCTGCGAGCTGTGAAGAGCATGCCTGATGATTCCTTGAGGCGGGGTTGCGGTACCAGTGGGCTCAAAGCTCGCCAGGAAGCTCGCCGAAGTCGTGAAGACAGCGAGCCTCACCAAGGAAGATGCCGCCTTCAGGGCTACCCGAGTCGATCTACCCGCAGGAAAACTGATTGTAGTGTAGCACCATGGGACATGCGCCTTCCTGAACAAGGAGCCTGCTGGTGAACAAGAGCGGAGACACTTTGGCTTCAGGGTCTGTTGCCTGAACAGTGGATAACCGAGCGTCCCGCCCACTACAATTCCGCCATCCCGGTTTCGTTGCGGAGGTATCCATATGCAGTTCCACCCGGCATCGCTCTTTCTCACCGTAGTACTCTTTGGTTTCGCAAT
>JAJYZE010000239.1 GCA_021800195.1 Acidobacteriota bacterium | reverse complement strand
GATACTACTCTTTCCTTGCCTATCACAACAATCTGCAGCCTCGTTATTATCTGGTGCTAGCCGTGCCGATGACCATGGAGGTTGCCATGGGCCTGGACAGCCTTCGTCGCTGTCGAAGAAGATTCGCCACAGCCACCGCATCGGTGCTGACGGCGGCGCTGGTATTGGCCATTGCAGTCCCGGATGCGGCGCAGCAGATTGGCTTTGTGCTGCATCCCACCTATCAGTTTGAGGCGGCTGCCCAGGGGATCAAGCGGCTGGTTCTGGCGGACAAGACCCACTCTCATCTGATCCTGTCCATCTCAGGATCGGATCTAACCCTGATGACGGGATTGCCCTCCATCGATGACGACTTCGGAACGTACCTTCTGGACAAGCGGGTGAAAAGCTATCGTCCCGGATGGTACGCGGCCTGGAACGCGGTGGATGACGATAAGGCCGATGCTCTTGCGCTGCTTTACCAGATGAAGCGAGTGGCCGGCTTTGCCGCCTATGATGATCCAGACCGCAATCTGTTGATTCTCTATCGGTTGGATCCTTCCACTCAGCGCCGGCAAGGGATCCGGCGTAGAGCCCGCCGACCCATCCCTCCCCGGGCGCTGAGAACCAGCATGGGACAACAGCCAAGCGCAGATCAGTTGAAGCACTGAAGCATGGCCCTTTGCTCAGCGATGGACGTGAACAGGACTTCCGTTGAGTCCGGCGCCGTAGTAGCGCGGGCCGCAGCGCTTCCTCTCTTGGCGCAAGCCGGAAGTTCGCTTGTTTTGAGGATCCGCGCCGCCGGCCCACGCGCCGGCCCACGAGCGGAGGCTGGCGAATCGCCGCGCGTCTGTATCAAAAGCGCAACCGCTTGCCTTCAGCCTGACGGAGGCGATGAGGCAGCGGAGCGGCGATGAGATGGGGGAGGATTCTCGATAGAGGGTGCGATATCATCTCAAGAGAAATACGAATTCAAGATTCATCGCGCGAAAATTCTGCGGTAAATTTCTGACACTCCCAAGTTATCTCTTCAATGGGTAGAACTTGACGTGATCTTTCGCTGGTTCTGGATGAGGAACCTCTGGTGGGCCGGTTGTGCGCTGTTCATTGGCTGGGCGGTATTCCCTGGAGAATGCTATGCAACGGTGGCGGGGAACGGCGCCGGCGCAGGGCCGTGGGACTTTGTCGACGCGCAAGGAAGCGCGTTCGTCGGCCACGTGAGAGGAAGCGTTGCAGACCCTTCCGGCGCCAAGATTGCTCACGCCAGGGTCCGCGTCTCTGGCCGAACCCTGCATCGCGAGGTGAGGACGAATGGAATCGGCGAGTTCGATCTGGCTCTTCCCCTCGGGGTCTATCGCATCGCCATCGAAGCGCCCGGCTTCCGGGAGTACAAGGCCGGCATCAAGTTGAGCAAGGGGTCGCCGGCCGCCGGCATCCATGTTCGTCTGGAGATTGCCACGCGAGCCGAGGAGATCACGGTTCCGGCCCAAAGGGCAGAGAGCACCGCTGCCACCGATAACATGAGTGCGCTTCGATTCAAGGGGAGCCAGTTGAACGGGTTCTCCGACGATGAGGATGTGTTTCAACAGGAGATCAAGGCGCTGGCGGGCGGGGAGGGATTGAGAGCTCCGGAGATTCTGGTGAACGGCTTTTCGAACGGTCGTTTTCCACCCAAGAACACGATCCAGGAGATTCGAATCAATCAGAACCCATACTCGGCCGAGTACGATTCGCTGGGCTTCGGGAGGGTGGAGATTGACACCAAGCCCGGAGGCGGCAAGTTGCACGGAGAGCTGAGCAGTTGGGGTACGGACAATGTGTTCAACGCCCAGAACCCGTACACAACGGTAGAGCCGCCGTACTACACGGTGAATCTGGATGCGAACCTCAGCGGCTCGATGAATAGGAACACGTCCTTCTTTCTCAGTGGGGCGTACTACGATCTGCAGAACAACGCGATTGTGGACGCCATCAATCCGGAGCTTCTCACGCCTTTGGATGAGGCCGTTCGTTCGCCGAGCGTGACGCAGACCTACAGTGGACAGATCAATCGTCGAGTGACGAAGAACAACACCTTCATGGGCCGCTATGAGTACAACGCAGTGACGGTGACCAATAGCGGAGTCGGATTGCTGGTGCTTCCATCCGAGGGGTTGAACTCCACAACGAGCACCAACACCTTGCAGCTCATCGATACGCAGATCATCGGTGTCTCCACCATCTCCGAAGCGCACTTTCAGTTCGCCCGCGTGCATGAGAACCAGTCGCCGGCCAGCACGGAGGCTTCGATCGTGGCCCAGGGACTGTTCAATGCCGGTGGATCGCCGGCGCAGGAGCTGGTGGACAATCAAGATCGCTACGAGTTCCAGGAGCTTCTCACGAGTCAACACGGAGCGCACTATCTGCGTTTCGGGGGACGGTATCGCCTGCTGGATCGTTCCAATGAAGACCGTACGGGTTATAACGGTCTGTACATGTTTCCGGATGAGAAGGCCTACGCGCTGGCGCTGCAGGGCGAAACTCCCGCGCAGATCTTCGCCGGCACGGGCGAGACGATCCAATACAACCTCACGACCGGGAAAGCGGAGGCGTCGCTGCTGATGGGCGATCTGGGCGTCTTTGCGGAGGACGAGTGGAAGATTCGCAGGAATATGACTGTGGACTTGGGGTTTCGCTTCGAGAGCCAGTCGGCGGTTCCGGACCACGCTGATCCGGCGCCGCGGATGGGGTTCGCCTGGGCCGTGGGACAGAACAACCACCGCCACGCGCTGCTGATGCTGCGCGGCGGGGGCGGTTTCTTCTATGACCGGTTTGACTCCGCCAACATCCTGACGGCGATCCGTGAACAGAGCGGAACCTACCAGACCTCCTACTACGTCGAGAACCCAAACTTCTATCAGCAGTACTTGAACACGCCGCCGCCGGCGTCGCTGCTGGGAACCACGCCGCCGACGCTGTACAACATCAACCCGCATCTGCGCAATGAGTACGACATCGTCGGCGGGCTGACGGCGGAGCGCTCTCTGGGCAAGATCGGGAGCCTCTCGGTGGAATACTACTTCATGCGCGGGGTTCATCAATGGCTCTCGCGCAACATCAACGCGCCACTACCCGGAACCTACAATCCTGCCGATCCCTCCAGTGGCGTTCGACCGTTGGGGGGCACGCAGAACATCTATCAGTTTGATTCTGGCGGAATCCAGAAAGCGGAGATTCTCTTCGTGAACTCCCAGTTCCAGTTCAGCAAGCGCATCAACGGGTTTGTGGCCTACAGCTTCAATCATGTTGATCAGGATGTTGGAGGCGCAACGACCTTTCCCTCCAATCAGTACGATCTGACCCAGGATTATGGCCGCGCGGCTCAGCCGACGCAGCAGACCTTTGCGGACGTCAATATGAAGTTTCCGCTTGGTTTCAGCGGATTTCTCTTCGCCAATGTGGCAGGCGGCACTCCCTTCAACATCACCACGGGCACCGATCTGAATGGAGACACGATCTATAACGATCGTCCTGCGTTTTCCACCAGCCCGACGGCAAACTCAATCCTCTACCGAACTCCCTTCGGAAACTTTGATGCGAACCCGCAGCCGGGAGAGAAGACGATACCGATCAACTATGGAAACTCGCCGAACTTCTTCTTTCTGGAGGCTCATCTGGAAAAGGAGTTCAAGATCGGTCCTCGGCCGGCCCATGGTTCGGGCGGAAAGGGTTCGGCGAAGAGGCCAGACCGTCCTTACAGTTTGAGCTTTGGGGTGGACGCCTACAATCTTCTGAACCGTAACAACCCGGGAACTCCGGTGGGCGTTCTTAGCTCACCCTACTTCGGGCAGTCGATCTCGCTGAATTCGCCTCTCTCGGTAAGTGGCGTGAGCACCTCCGCCAACCGTACCGTAACCCTGCGCTGCAAGTTCAGTTTTTAGATCGGCTCACCATGCTCCGGGGGGATGCAGACCACGCGGTTGCGCCATGCAGAGACTTGCGCGGCACGCAGGCGGGCCAAGGTTCTCCCGCAAAAGTTTTTCAGGAAGTAAATGGGCGAGGCGAAGAGATGCTGTGCAGCCTGCAAGGAATCTTTCCCGGGCGACTCAACGGGCTTTGCGCCGTTTTGCCTTGGCTCCGGTCCTTCCGGCGTTGGTCTTTTCCTTCGCCTTGGCCTTCTTTGCCTCGCTCTTGCCGCCGCGTCCCTGCGCGGCGGTCAGCACCCCTGGCTCTGTTCCGGGCAACAGCGCAAACTGCAGACGGCGCTGCTGGCGATCGATGCGATCCAGCAGCACCTGCACAGGCTGGCCGATGGTGAAGACATGGCCGGTGCGCGCTCCCACAATGGTGCGATCCGTATCACGATAGGTGTAATGGTCGCCGGTCAGAGATCCGATCGGAACCATCCCCTCGATGAACAGGCCGTCAAGCTCCACGAAGAAGCCATGCCGGGTTACGGAGAGGATGACGGCTGGGAAGTCATCGCCGATCTTATCGGCCATGAACTTCATCTTCTTCCACTCGATCAGCTCGCGCTCCGCTTCGGCGGCTCGGCGCTCAGCCTGCGAGCTTTCGATGGCGATGTCGTTCAGCTCTTCGGCGGCGATGGGTCCGGGGGCCAGCTGGATCTGAGCGTTGGTCTGCTCTCGCATGGAGGCGCGGGCAGCCGGAGTGGCGCTGGTTCGTGCTTTCCACGCCGCTTGCCATGGCTGCAAGTCGTCGCTGCGAATCGGAGCTCCGCGCGGGTCCGTTCCCTGGCGGAGCATCGCGCGCACCAGCCGGTGCACCACAAGATCCGGATAGCGCCGTATGGGTGAGGTGAAGTGCGTATAGCAGGGCGAGGCCAGGGCGAAGTGACCTTGATTCTTCTCCGCATAGCGCGCCTGTTTCAGCGAGCGCAGCATCAGGTAAGAGAGGATGCGCTCCTCCGGCGTTGCGCGGATGCGGCGGAGCAGATCCTGGTACATCTGCGGGGTGACGGGAATGCTCGCGGGGATCTCGTAGGTGTGGGGCCTTGCGGAGTTCCTCCCCTGGGCAGCGCGCTGGCGCAGCTCCCTGCGATCCGCCTTCAGGGTGACCGTCCGCACGGGCAGGCTGCCAATGCCCAGAGAGCGCCCGAAGGCGGCGGCTGTCTCCTCGAATTCGACGATCTTTTTGGGGTCCGGCGTCTCATGGATGCGATAGAGGGAGGGTACGCCGGGGCGGTTCAGTCCCCGGCCCTCCAGCCAGTGGGCCACACACTCGTTGGCGGAGAGCATGAACTCTTCGATCAGGCGGTGCGCCCACCCGCGCTCCGAGCGCACAATCGCCTTCATGTTGCCATC
>JAJYZE010000238.1 GCA_021800195.1 Acidobacteriota bacterium | reverse complement strand
GCAACGATCCGGAGTTGCTCCTTTGCTTTGCATCTTGAAGTTCAACGGTCCACCTCGCCCAAGACGATATCGACGCTGCCCAGGATAATGACGACGTCAGAGACGTTGTGCCCGAGGCACATCTGTTCCAGCAGGGTGAGATTGATCAGGCTGGGCGGACGCACCCGGTAGCGATAGGGATTGGGTCCTCCGTCGCTGATAAGGTAGAAGCCCAGCTCGCCCTTGGGAGCCTCAATTCGTCCGTAAGCCTCCCCCGCCTTGGGCCGGAAGTTGCGGATTTTGGTGTTGGGATCCATGATCGGGCCGGCGGGCAGGTCGCGCATGGCCTGCTTGAGGATATCGAGGGACTCACGCATCTCCAGCAAGCGCATCATGTAACGGTCGTAAACGTCCCCATGCTCGCCCAGAGGAACACGGAAGGAGAACCGGTCATAGATGCCGTACTTGTCCACCTTGCGCAGATCGTAGTTGACTCCGGAGGCCCGGGCCATCGGGCCGCTGACTCCGGCGTTGATAGCCTGTTCGCGCGTCACGACGCCGACGCCCTGGGTGCGAGCCATCAGAATCTCGTTGGTCCGCAGCAGCCGTTCAAACTCATCCAGGAATCGTGGAAATCCATCCACCACCTTCTGAGCCTGCTCCATCCAGCCGGAGGGAAGATCGCGGCGGCAGCCTCCAAAGCGCATATAGTTGCACATCATGCGCGCGCCGGTGAGGGCTTCGAACAGATCCAGAATCTTCTCGCGTTCGCGGAAGGCGTACATCAGGGGGGTGCCGCTGGCTCCCATATCCTGCAAAAGGAAGCCGATGAGTCCGGCATGGTTCTGCAGCCGGGTCAGCTCGCCGGTGATCACGCGCAGGTACTCGGCGCGCTCCGGCACTGGAATGCCCGCTAGCTTCTCCACTGCCAGCGCGTAGGCCCAGTTGTTGGTGATGGAGCAGATGTAATCCAGGCGATCGGTATAGGGCATGGAGCCCAGGTAGGTCTCATGCTCGGCGATCTTCTCGTGATTGCGGTGCAGATAGCCAAAGACCGGCTTCAGTTTGATCACACGCTCCCCATCCAGCACGATGTTCATCCGGAAGACTCCGTGCGTGGAGGGATGATGGGGTCCCATGGAGATCTCCAGCAGATCGCCGTGGAGATGATCGTTGGCCGGCTGGGAGATGGTATCGATGGAGACTTCGGTCAGAACGCTCATCTCGCTTCCCCTGCTTCGGACCGTGGTTCTTGTGCCGCATAGTGGGCCTGGGTTCGCTTGAGAATCTCGTCGTGGGGGGTTGGCTCGTACTCGTAGTCATCCGGGTCGACGTAGTCTTTGCGCATGGGGTGGTCCGTGAACTCCTCCCACATCAGCAGCCGGCGCAGATCGGGGTGGCCGTCAAAGACGATGCCGAACAGATCATAGACCTCACGCTCCTGAAGCTCCGCACTGCGCCATACCGGAGTCAGGGAAGGAAGGTGAACCCGTTCTGCGCGATCCTCGGTGCGCATGCGAAGTACGACAGGGCCTTGGCGATCTTCCAGAGAAAACAGATGGTAGACCACCTCTAGATAGTTGCCAGTGGAGGTTTTGACCACTTCTTCCACCTCCTTCTCCACGCCGTCAACGATCTTTTTTGTCTTTTGCTTGGCGGAGGTCTCTTTGAGGGGCCAATCGACGCCGGTGACGTTGGAGCAGTAATCAAACCGTGGGTTGGCGCCATCTCGCAGAAAGCTGGCCACGGTCAGAGCATGCTCTGTGTCCACAATCAGGGAGTGCTGCCCGGAAGGACTGGCGTTGGGGAGGATCTCCAGGAAGCAGCCTGGAACATTGGCTTCGATTTGGATTTTAATCTCTTCCAGATTCATTGGCGCCTGCGTTTGAGATGTTGACCAGCGGAGCATGCCAGATCGTGTCGTTCCGCGTGGGGATCAGGTCGTGTTCGCTGTATTGCGGCACGATGAACTCGCTTGGTTGCTCCGCCTGAAGATGACGGGGGCGTTCGGGGCCGGTGAGCTGTTGCTCGTCGATCTTGCGTTGCAGCATCAAAAACGCATCCAGCAGCGCCTCCGGACGGGGAGGGCAGCCGGGGATAAAGACATCCACGGGGATATAGCGGTCGATGCCCTTGAGCACGTTGTAGCCCTGCTTGAAGGGCCCGCCGGAGATCGCGCAGGCGCCCATGGATATGACGTACTTGGGCTCGGCCATCTGGTTGTAAAGACGCACCACCTGGGGGGCCATCTTCTTGGTGACGGTTCCAGCGACGATCATCAGATCGGCCTGACGCGGCGAGGGACGAAAGACCTCAGCTCCGAAGCGAGCCAGATCGTAACGCGCCATGGTAGTGGCGATCATCTCAATCGCGCAGCAGGCGAGGCCGAAGTTGAGCGGCCAGATGGAGCTTTTGCGGCCCCAATTGTAAAGCTCCTGGAGAGAAGTGGCGACTACGCCCTGGCGTCTCAACTCACTTTTTAGCTGTTCGTCCATACCTTAGAACCCTTTGCGCGGATGTTTCCGTTGGCCTTGCAGAATCGAACCGCAGCTGCTTCCGGTTTTCCCTTAGTTTTGATGCCGTGACAGCGGTGGCCCGATGGCTGGTGGATGCTTGAAGGATACGGATTCTGGAATCAGATCCAGGAAAGGACGTTCTTCTGCCAGGCCCAGACGAGTCCTTCGACCAGGAGAAGCAGAAATACAAGCATGGAGACGGACTCCGCTACAGTGAAGCCCCCGAAGGCGACGGCGAACGGCAGCAAGAAGACAGCTTCCACGTCAAAGATGAGAAAGAGAATGGCGTAGAGGTAATAGCCTGGCTTGAACTTGATCCAGGCATCTCCGTTGGACTCCAAGCCACATTCGTAGATCGCGTTTTTGGTCGGGCCTGTCTTTTGTGGAGAAAACTTCCTGGCCCATAGCCATGCAAGAGCCAGGGGACCGATGGCGAAAGCCGCACCTGCAATCAAGAGCACAAGAACCGGGAGATACGTGTGATTCACCATAGCTCGCCTTTAGCTTATCAGAAACGAATCAAATCCATGTGACATTGGTCACAATTCGGACCACTCCCAGCCGCCGAGAATGGTGGGGAAGCAGCGGGGTGTTGAGTTGAATTCAGAACAGTTCGAGATCGTAGATGGCAACCAGGCTGTGGCGGATGTGGCCTACCGGCTGGCGGAGGTAATCTCCATTTACCCAATCACTCCATCGTCCACGATGGCCGAGTGGGCCGACCAGTGGAGTGAACAAGGCCGCCGGAACCTTTGGGGAGCGGTTCCGCTGATCGCGGAGATGCAAAGCGAAGGGGGTGCCGCAGGCGCGATGCACGGAGCCCTGCAAGCAGGCTCTTTGAGCACCACCTTCACCGCCTCTCAGGGATTGTTGTTGATGATCCCCAATCTGTTCAAGATCGCCGGGGAGCTGACGTCGAACGTTGTCCACGTCACCGCGCGGTCGGTGGCCACGCATGCCCTTTCGATCTTTGGGGACCATTCGGACGTGATGGCCTGTCGTGCGACTGGCTATGCAATGTTAGCCTCTGATTCGGTGCAAGAGGCCGGAGACCTTGCGCTGGTTGCGCATCTATCGACGCTGGAGGCGAGGGTCCCGTTTCTGCACTTCTTCGATGGCTTTCGAACCTCGCATGAGATTAACAAGGTGGCCAGCATCTCCGACGAGACCATCCGCGCGCTGATGGACGAAAAGCTGATCGAGGCTCATCGAAAGCGGGCTTTGAGTGCGGACCGCCCGATTTTGCGCGGAACAGCACAGAATCCCGATGTCTTTTTCCAGGCGCGCGAAGCCTCGAATCCATATTATCTGGCTTGTCCTTCGATCGTGCAGCGCGTGATGAATGACTTCGCCCGGCTGACCGGCCGCTCTTATCATCTGTTTGATTATGTGGGCGATCCCGAGGCGGATAGGGTGATCGTGATCATGGGTTCAGGAGCCGGAGCGGTCGAAGAGACAATTCTCCACTTGAATGCGCGTGGAGAGAAGCTCGGCCTGTTAAAAGTTCGGCTGTACCGTCCGTTCGCCACAGAGACCTTCCTGAGATCTCTTCCCAAGTCGGTGCGAGCGATTGCGGTGCTGGATCGCACCAAGGAACCGGGCGCTATTGGTGAACCGTTGTACCAGGATGTGTTGACGGCGATCGGCGAGAGCATGCAGGATGCGAGCCCGCGGTTTGCCAGGCTTCCCAAGGTGATCGGCGGACGTTACGGTCTGTCTTCCAAGGAGTTCACCCCGGCGATGGTGAAGGGCATCTTCGAAGAGTTATGGGACCCGCAGCCGAAGAATCACTTCACGATCGGCATCACAGACGACGTTACGCATACCAGTCTGGAGTATGATCCGAAGTTCTGCACGGAGGATCCTCGCACCTTCCGCGCCCTGTTCTACGGTCTGGGATCGGATGGGACGGTGGGCGCCAATAAGAACTCGATCAAGATCATCGGGCACGAGACGCCGAACTACGTCCAGGGCTACTTCGTTTATGACTCCAAGAAGTCGGGCTCGATGACCACCTCTCATCTTCGCTTTGGGCCGGCGCCGATCCTGTCCACGTATCTGATCACGCAAGCCAATTTTGTGGCCTGCCACAGCTTCTCCTTTCTGGAGCGGATGGACATTCTCTCCGCCGCGGCTCCAGGCGCCGTGTTTTTATTGAATGCTCCCTACGGACCGGAGGAGGTGTGGGAACATCTGCCGCGCAAAGTGCAGGAGACCATTGTGGAACGGAAGCTAGAGTTCTATGTAATCGACGCCTATGGCGTGGCCCGCGAGACGGGGATGGGAAGCCGCATCAACACTGTCATGCAAGTCTGTTTCTTCGCCATCAGCGGTGTTTTGCCGCTGGCCGAGGCGGTTGAGCAGATCAAAAAGGCCATTCAGCAGACTTACGGAAGGCGCGGGGATGTGGTGCAGAGAAACTACGCCGCGGTGGATGCCGCGCTGGCCCATCTCCATCGCGTGAAAGTGCCCGAGAAGGCCACATCTCAGGTTGATCTGCTGCCGATCTTTTCGCCGTCGGCGCCGGAGTTTGTTACGAACGTTCTGGGGGAGATGGCTGCGGGCCGGGGCGACCTGCTGCCGGTAAGCGCGTTGCCTCCGGATGGAACCTTCCCCACGGGAACCACGCATTGGGAAAAGCGGAACATCGCTCAGATGATCCCGGTATGGGATCAGGAGCTTTGCATTCAGTGCGGGAAGTGCGTTCTGGTGTGCCCGCATGCGGCGATCCGCGCCAAGGTCTTCGACAGCACTCTGCTGGCAGAGGCGCCGCAAAGCTTTAAGACTG
>JAJYZE010000237.1 GCA_021800195.1 Acidobacteriota bacterium | reverse complement strand
TGCCCGAAGTACGGAAAACTACACTTGTTCAGAGCGCCAACGCCCAATACCCTGGCAACTCGACCCAAAATTCGACTCAGATTAAGAAATATCAACCCAGCCGATACTTGATCAGAGTCGCCTTAGGTCTGCGTCTCCACGGCCGGCTTATGGGATGATGGTTGCGGATGCTATGGCCAGGTTGCGGCGCGGATTCGGAGCATTGTCCTTGGTTCTGGCGGTGGCCCTTGCCCTGCAGGCGATCCGGCCATCGCTCGGGGTCCCTGCGGGAGCGCAGACGGAGATTGCCGTGCCGCCGCAGGTGCGAGAGATCCTGGTGCGGCGCTGCTACGCCTGCCACTCCGACCATCCCCAGCTCCTGTGGTGGGACCAGGTGGCGCCCGTGTACTGGGTAGCGGCCTCTGACGTGCAGAGAGCAAGAAGAGTGCTGAACTTTTCAGAGCTGGGCGCCCAACCCCTTGTCCGCCAACGAGCCGCTCTCTTTGAGTCGGTGGACCAGATTCAGTTGGGCGCCATGCCGCTGCGGCTTTATCGGCTCGGACATCCCCACTCTGGGGTAACCGCGCAGGAGCTGGCGACCCTGAAGGCCTATCTGGCGCCCTTCCCGCCAGCCGGAGGGCAAGACGAGCCGAGCAAGCCGTTTGTGGCCAAGCCGGCGGCCCTGGCTGCGCCCGAGCCGAACCGACAGCCGGCGGGACCCTCGCCCAACGGAACTCCGTTTCTACCCGGCTTTGCAGGCTGGCAGGTGATCACCGCCGTTGATCGAGGAGACGATCACAGCCTGCGGATCATCACCGGCAACGAGATTGCGATCCGCGCCATAGAAGCTCGGCAGCTACCCTCCTGGCCGGAGGGCGCAGCCCTTGCCAGCATCGCCTGGCGGGCCGTGGACGATGGGCACGGACATCTGCGGCCGGGAAGGTTCCTTCAGGTGGAGTTCATGGAAAAGCATCGCATCCAGTTCGCCGGTACGGAGGGATGGGGGTTTGCACGCTTCGTCGGCGATCAATTGAAACCTTACGGAGACGGACCGCACTTTGACAATGAGTGCCTGGGATGCCACGAGGCTGTCAAGGCCAATGACTTTGTCTTCTCCCTCCCGCTGCCCCGGGAGCCGAAGACCGGCCCGTCTGGCTCGGAGAAGCAAGAAGCCAAGGGAGCGGGACAATGAAGATGCCCTTGGTTGCTGCCGCCGCGCTGCTGCTGATCTGCCTCTGCGGATGCCGGCGACAGATGGCTGAAGATCAACTGTACGATCTGCGGGCCGCGCTGAACAGAGGCCTGCCCTACCCCGTGCTGCAGTGGACGGCGATTGCCACTGAGATGGATCGAAGCTCCGGTTCCATGACGACGCTCTTTGGAGACGATGCCGCCGTCAAAGCGGCTCGGGCAGGGGTGGCGTATCCTGCCGGGGCTGTGTTGGGTCTGGTGACCTGGAGGGAAGGTGAAGATCCACACTGGTTCGGCGCCAGGATTCCTGGCCAGCCGGTCTCGGTCGAGTTTGTGGTTGCAGGTCGGGGAGTCGACGAGAAGTTTACGGGAACGCCCTGGAGGGAGACCCCCGGAACCGCAGCCGAGCAGATCGAGGCGATGCAGCCGGTGCGCGTTCCATAACCACCGCCAAGGGGATCCAAGAAGGAGATGGATCCGTTCCCCTAAAGCGTTTTCAATGCAGGTGTAACGCGACGCCTTGACCTCCATGGGCGTTTTCCCCAATGAAAACGCCACTGCACGCCCTCTCCGGTGTACCCATCAACACTGAAAATGCTATCGAGCCGCCCGGAGCGATACCTGGGCGGCATGGACGCCTGCGTCCTGTTCCCGGTCTCGGCCGATGGTTCCATCCCGCCTTCCGGCCACGGTCCTCCGCTTCCCGCCGGCCGGGAACACTCCCTACGACTCGCGGAGCGACAGCCTGCTGACGCGGCAATGCAGCCGAAAACTTGAGCCTTGTCCGGATCCAAAACAGCCCTGGTTTGGCCGCGCTCACTTGGGTCTTCTCATGCATCCCAGCTATCGCGCCCGGGGACCCTTCCCGAGCCTCGTGAATCCGCAACACCCCAGTCGTCCGAATCCGCCATTCATGCCCTGTTCACAAACTTTCCACAGCAAAATCCCGGGAAAACCGCAGATACCTTCGCGCATCTCCGCATCCAGGGAGTATCTACTTCAACACCACAAGATCTAGTTGTTTTATACTTGACTCGCACCAGATGCGGCGTTACTTTCTACCTCACCGCCCCTTGGTGCAGCGCCTGCTCCCTGGGCCACACCGCTTCAAAGCCCGTGACGCCCCTCCCGCCATCTGACCGCCCAGCAGGAGTCGCGTCCTTTACCCGGACGCCATTGACCTGAATCGCAACCGTTCGGATCTCCGGACCCGCTCCGGAGACGCTCCCATTTCTGATTGAGAGGTACTCGCATCATGGCCGAAACCACCCACAGCGCAACCGAGCAGACTGCAACCCCTACCGCCGCTGTCTACCCATCCTCCCGCACCGCCCCCGGCCTGCACTTCGCGCGTTACTTCACCAAGCCTGGCGTGCATCCCTTCGACGAGCTCTCCTGGGAGCTGCGCGACGCCGTGATTCAAGACTTTAAGGGGCGGTTGGTCTTTGAGCAAAAGAATGTCGAGGTCCCGTCGGACTGGTCCGTGACGGCCACCAACATCGTGGCCTCCAAGTATCTGCACGGGCGGGTGGGAACCCCGGAGCGGGAGAAGGGTGTCCGCGACCTGATCTCCCGCGTGGCCGAGTCCATCCGCGACTGGGGCAAGCGCGACGGCTATTTCGCCTCCGAGGAGGATGCGGAGACCTTCTTCGCCGAACTCACCCACCTGTTGGTGAATCAGAAGGCCGCCTTCAACTCTCCGGTTTGGTTCAACGTGGGCTGCGACCGGCTGGAGCCGAACTCCGACGCCCAGAACTGGCACTGGGACGCGGAGTTGGGCCGGGTGGCTTTCTCGGTCACCGGTTACTCTCGACCGCAGTGCTCAGCCTGCTTCATCAACTCCGTTCAGGACTCTCTGGACAGCATCCTCACTCTGGCCAAGACCGAAGGCATGCTCTTCAAGTGGGGTTCGGGAGCGGGATCTAATCTCTCGGCCATTCGAGGCTCCATGGAGACTCTCTCCGGGGGCGGCACGGCCAGCGGTCCGCTTAGCTTCATGCGCGGCTTTGACGCCTTCGCCGGCGTCATCAAGAGCGGCGGCAAGACCCGCCGGGCCGCCAAGATGGTGATCCTCAACGTCGATCATCCGGACATCGAAGAGTTCATTCAATGCAAGGTGAAGGAAGAAGAGAAGGCCTGGCATTTGGTGGCTGCGGGCTATGATGGATCCGGCCCGGACTCCGAGGCCTTTACCAGCATCTTCTTCCAGAACGCCAACAATAGCGTGCGGGTGACGGACGAGTTCATGCACGCCGTCCAGACCGACGGAACCTTCAGCACCCGCACAGTCAAGGGCCGGGAGCCGGTCCAGGAGTACCGCGCTCGCGACCTGATGCGCCAGATTGCGGAAGCCACCTGGAAGTGCGGCGACCCGGGCATGCAGTATGACACCACCATCAATCGCTGGCACACCAGCAAGAACACCGCCAGAATCAATGCCTCCAACCCCTGCTCGGAGTACATGTTTCTGGATGACTCGGCCTGCAACCTGGCCAGCTTCAACCTGATGAAGTTCCTTACCCCGGGTGGGCAGTTCGACATCCCCGCCTACCGTCACGCCATCGCCATTGTGACCACGGCGATGGAGATCATCGTGGACGCGGCCGGCTACCCCACCGAGCAGATCGCCAAAAACTCCCATGACTACCGGCCGCTTGGCCTGGGCTACGCCAACCTCGGCGCTCTACTGATGGATCGCGGCCTGCCCTACGACTCGGACGCCGGCCGGGCGTTCTCCGCAACCCTCACCGCCATCCTCTGCGGCGACGCCTATGCGCAGTCGGCGCGCATCGCCGCCGGAGCTCCGGCTCTGGGCGCAGCCACGCCGCTCACCCAGACCGTCTCGATGGAAGGTGGCGCCTGTCCCGGCTTCTACGTCAACCGCGAGCCGTTCCTGGATGTCATCCGCATGCATCGCGCCGAGGTGAATAACATTGACCGCGCGCTCAAATCCGGCGATGGCGCGGCCTTCACCGACGCCGCAGGCTTTACCGCGCCCCAACTGGCCGAACTCAAGGCCGCCTCTCAGGACGCATGGGACAAGGCGCTGGCTCTTGGCGACCAGTACGGCTATCGCAACTCCCAGGTGACCGTCCTGGCCCCCACTGGCACCATCGGCTTCATGATGGACTGCGACACCACCGGCATCGAACCGGATCTCGCGCTGGTGAAGTACAAGAAGCTGGTCGGCGGCGGCATGATCAAGATCGTCAACAATACCGTCCCTGGAGCTCTCTTCAAGCTGGGGTACAAGGACGCCGAGGTCGAAGCCATTGTCAACTACATCGACGCCACCGGGACCATCGAAGGAGCCCCCGGCATCAAACCCGAGCATCTGGCCGTCTTCGACTGCTCCTTCAAGCCCGCCAAGGGAACCCGCAGCATCTCCTGGATGGGCCACATCAAGATGATGGCGGCCACCCAGCCCTTCCTCTCCGGAGCCATCTCCAAGACCGTCAACCTTCCCAACGACTGCACCGTGCAGGAGATCGCTGACGCCTACGTCGAAGCCTGGCGGCTCGGCCTCAAGGCCGTCGCCATCTACCGCGACGGAAGCAAGGGCACGCAGCCGCTGAATGTGACCGCCCAGACCGATGCGGACAAGAAGGTCGCCGCGGAACAGGCCTCCGAACTGGCCGCCATAAGCGCCGCGCTCTCCGGCGCGCAAAAGGAACTTGCGCTGGCCCGGCAGCAGTTGGCCGAAGCGCAGAGCCAGATCACCGCTCTGATCCACTCCAACAATCAGAATGCAGACGCGCTGGATGCCCCGGCGCCGCCGCGGGCTGTTCGTCACCGCCTGCCCGGCGAGCGAATGTCAATCACCCACAAATTCAGCATCTCCAGCCACGAGGGCTACATCACCGTCGGGCTTTATCCCAACGGACAGCCCGGCGAGATCTTTATTCGCATGGCCAAGGAGGGCTCCACCATCTCCGGCCTGATGGACTCCTTCGCCACCGCAGTCTCGCTGGCTCTGCAGCACGGAGTTCCGCTCAAGGTGCTGTGCGAAAAGTTCGCTCACTCCCGCTTCGAGCCCTCCGGCTGGACGGGCAATGAGGAGTTGGGCTACGCCAAATCCATCATGGACTATATCTTCCGCTGGATGCAGCTTCGCTTCCTC
>JAJYZE010000236.1 GCA_021800195.1 Acidobacteriota bacterium | reverse complement strand
GTGAGAATGGCTGTGGCAAAGGCCTCAGCGCTCTCCGGCTCGCGCCCCAGAGTTGCAATGGCCTCTGGAAGGGAGGCGACGAGCTTCTCCACCGGCAGGGGCACGCCGATGATTCCAGTGGAGGAGGGAAGAATCTCATCAAAGACGCAGCCCAACGCATCTGCCAGGGCGACGCAGCTCCGGTGGCAGGCCTCGATGCCCAACTCACCCGTGGCGCAGTTGGCATTCCCGGAGTTGACCAGTACAGCGGAGACCTTGCCGCCGGTGGCCGCAAGATGGCGACGGCCCACGATGATGGGAGCAGCCACTACCTGATTGCTGGTGTAACTTACCGCAGCCGCCGCAGGGCTCTCGCAGACGGCGACCGCAAGGTCCGGATTGCCGCTGGCCTTGATGCCTGAGCGTACCGCTGACCAGCGAAATCCCACGGGAAGCGGCGATGCAATAGAAGATACGGCGTTATGCTGGCTCACACGGATTACTTTATCAAGCGTTAAGAGTGGTTGTTGAGGCGGGAATCACCGCAGTGGGCTGAGCCCTTCCGCATCGCTATTGGATGGGAGCTTCCAGCACCTCCGCCGCCCGATTCAGAGCTTTGGCGAGTTCATTCAGTTGGCTCTGGGTGCGCTTGGGGTCGTTGGCGTCGATGCCCTCGTTCACGCCGGGTATCACTACGGCCGCATAGCCGGTGTATTCGCCCGGAGCGTAGATGGTGTGCTTGTACCATGGCCGGTGGGGCAGGCCGGCGGGGTTCAGTAGAGACTCTTCGACCTGGCGGAGGGTGGCGTTAAGGCTGGTCGCTTCGGCTCCCGAGGCAGCCTCCTGCTGCCACTGATACATTCTGGCTCCGGCGGCTGCAAAGCGCGCGGCTGCGGCCGTGGCGGCGGTGAAGTCGACATGCATCCCGGCGGCTTGGGCGCTTTGCTGCGCATGGGCCAGATACCCCACCACCTCCTGCCCATAGGCGCGGTAGTCGTAGGGCAGAACATCCGCATCGGCCATATGCAGAATCTCCAGTCCAAAGACGCGCGCCATCTCCTGTTCGTAGACAAAGGTGGGGTCGGCGAAGCGGGTGAACCAGGTGAAGTCGTCAAAGGTGGAGTGATAAACCCCGTAGGGTCCATTGGATCCAATATCGGTGGAGGGTACGCCCAGATGCTGCAGGAAAGGTGTGTAGTCCGAGCCCGAACCCAGGTCGCCGATTCGCACTCTGTTGGAGGCGACAGCGGTTTCCGTACGATCCGGGTGACCCGGGGAGGCGTGATGCTTCTGTTGGAGCTTGAGCCACTGCGTGTAGACCGTGCCGCCCTGGGGACTGGAAACCTCCCTCGTCAACTGGCGCAAAAACTTCTTGAGCGAAGGTACAGCCGAGGCGTCAAAGTCCGGCCCGGAGACACCTACATCGGTATTGAAGTAGGCTACCGCGTGGGAAAGTTTCTGGGCGTGTAGCTCAGCCCACTCCGTTGACCCGATCAGCCCCTCCTCCTCCGCGTCCCAGGAGCAAAGAACGATTCTCCGCCGGGGACGCCACCCTTGCTTGAGCAAGACGCCCAAGCCCTGCGCTGCACCGAGCATGACGACGGTTCCGCTGTTCGGATCCACGGCTCCGTAGACCCAGGCATCCCGATGGTTGCCCGCGATCACCCAGTTGTCTCTCTGGATGGGGTCGGTTCCGTCGATGGTTCCGATGACGTCCCAGATGGTGCGCAGCCGGTAGTCCTGCACCAGATGCATATGAACTCTGACTGCTCCGGTGCCCCCCAGATGATATGGGAAGGGAAGACCCCCCTGCCAGGAGTGGGGAGATTGCGGCCCTTCCAGCGCCTTGAGGATAGGCGCGGCGTCTTGGTAGGAGAGCGGATTGGAGGGGATCGATGGCTGGTTCATCTTCTTCGGATTGGTGATCCGTTGGGAGTTGGGGAGGTTGAGTGTGGAGGCGATGCCGGGCGTCTCGGGATCGCCGGGATAGAGCGGCAGAAACTGCACGCTGCCCCGTTGCACTCCGGTAGCAGGCCGCCATGGCCCCTCGGGATAGACCGTGCCCTTGCCATAACCATCATCGGCGGGGTCAGAGTAGATTAGAACGCCCGCCGCTCCATACTGCTGAGCGATGTACACCTTCACACCGCGAAAGTTCTTTCCGTAGCGCACGAGGACGATCTTGCCCTTGACGCTGACTCCCATGGAGGCGAGCCGCTTGAAGTCCGCCAGGGTTCCGTAGTTGGCATAGACCACATCAGCGGTGACGTTGCCGGAGGGTGAAGAGCCGTGAAACGGCGGCAGGATGCGGGGATCGTTTTGAAAAGGGTCGCCACCATCGAGACTGGGGTCGACATGCTCCGGCGTCGGTCCGGACATGATCCGTTTCCCTTTGCTGTCAAAGGCCTCGATCCGGATGCTGACAGGCTTATTCAGCAGTACGCGAAAGGGCTGGATGGTAACTTGCAATCCGGCTGCGCGGAACTTCTCGGCCACGTAGAGCGCGGTGGCGTGGTCCTCCGGGGAACTGGCCCAGTGGGGAGCCTTGGTCAGTGTTTCCAACTCTTCCCGGGCCAGTGTTGTGCTGGGTACGGCCATGAAGGCTTGGTCCCAGCCGGCCTGGGCGGAGAAGTCATGAAAGCCAAACACCTGGTCGGTTGAGGTTTGCGCCCACGCGGCGCGGGGGAAGCAGGCGCTCAGGGGCAGGAGAACAGCCACGGCGATGCCAGCGGAGATCTGAAAGAGGAGACAGGAAAGGACTGAAGCAGGGGGCCGGGCTGCGAATCGGCGCATGAAGCGATCCTCCAAAACAGTTCTGGGAGGAGTTTACGCCGAACCCTCATCTTGATTTCGGCTACACCTGCTGCGTGCAGTACTTGCAACGGGTGGCCGCCGCTGGAATATCGCTGAGGCACTGCGGGCAGGACTTGAGCGCGGCGGGTACGGCAGGCGGAGCCGGGGGGTTGAACTTCTTCAGCAGGTACTGGGTTGGCACCACCAGGAAGAAGTAGATGACGGCGGCAATCAGCAGGAAGTTGATGACCGCGGTGAGAAACGTTCCGTACTTGATCTCACCGCCGTGGAGGTGGGCTACCAGGTAATCGAAGTTGGGCTTGCCCACCACCGCCCCCAGGAGCGGGTTGATGATATTGGTGGTCAGCGCGGTGACGATGCTGGTGAAAGCCGCGCCAATGATAAAGGCAACGGCCAGGTCCATGACGTTGCCGCGCAGAATGAAATCGCGAAATCCCTTGAGCATGTTTCCTCCAGTCCATCAAACTCCGTTGCTTGGATTGCTGCCTGAGTATACCCTTGAGAGCCAAATTTGCGTGGAGCGCAGGCCGCGGGCGGGTCCGGGGGGAGCAGGGACGCGGGGTGGAAACTGTCCGGCCGCGAAGTATCTGACGCAGGATGATTGAGCAGATTCCAGGAGTAACCGGAAGACGAAGTCCCGCTGAGGGCTCCATCCGCAGTATTTTAACAAGATGATCTCGTCTTCCATGCGTATTCGCCTGCTGGCCTTCGGTCCCCTCGGTTCGCTGTTTCCCGGCGGTGGGGCGTGGCGCGAAGTTGCTCTGGGCGCCTCAGTGGCCGACGTGCTCACGGCTTTGTGCAGCGAGGGGTCATTGGACCGGGCTGCGCTGGGCAGCGTGGCCGTTGCGGTTAACCAGGAGTACAGCCGGCGCTCGCGCGAGCTGAAGGATGGGGACGAGGTTGCCATCCTTCCTCCGGTCAGCGGAGGAAGGGATGATGTGTCTCTGGGTGCCGGCAAGCATCCTTCACTCGCTCTGGTGCGTGGTCCGATCGACGGCGCAAGTATCGAGACGGCGCTGAAGACCGGCGCTGACGGCGCTCTGTGCGTCTTCGATGGCATCGTTCGCGATAACTCGCGTGGCCGCAGCACGCTGTACCTGGAGTACGAGGCCTATGAGGAGATGGCCCTGGGGCAGATCCAACTACTGCGTGCAGAAGCCATCCAGCGCTTCGGCGCGCGCGAGGCATCCATTGTCCATCGGTTGGGCCGCGTCGAGGTCGGAGAGACCAGTGTTTTCATCGCAGTCGCCTCTGCGCATCGTGCGGCCGCCTTCGATGCCTGCCGTTGGATCATCGATACCTTGAAGAAGACTGTGCCGATCTGGAAGCGCGAGTACTTTGTCGATGGCGCGGTCTGGGCTGATGGCGAGCCGTTTCCTGATGGCCTGGGCCAAAACATGAGATAACGCCGAGGCTGGGCAGCGTTGCGCCTGTGGGCGAGGTTGTGTCCGGGCTTGCCGACTGGGCCGGCGTGAGGCTTGCCGCGGCATCTACAAGCTATGGCCCAGCGCGAGTTCAGGTCCAGGATGCAGAGCAAGCGGAGTTCAGCGGCCAGGCTGGATTGCGGCTTGTCCGGTTCGACGGCCTACGCTTTCAACGCGGATGAGGCGAGACATCCCCAAGGCGCTAACCGTACAATCAAAGCATGACGACGAAGCGTCACAAAGGACCGCCTGCCGGAGAGACTGGACAGGAGGCTCTGTACCTCAAATCGCTCAGTGAGCGCCAGGTTCCGGTGAGCATCAAGCTTCGCGACGGCGAGGTCGTGAGCGGATGGATTGAGTACTTTGACGACAAGATGGTTCGCCTGACACGGGAGGGCAAGCCAAACCTTTTCATCTACAAAACGCAGATTCGGACCATCACAGAGGGTGGAGGTCCCCGTGCAAGCAACTTTACGATCCGTCCAGGCCGTCGCGGCTCAAGTTCCAGTGCGCCGTCGCCGGGCCAGCGGCCGGGCCTGACATCATGATGCAGCTCCTTTCCACCGCCGAATCCATCGCTCGGGAGGCAGGCGCGCTGCTGCGCGGCTTTTATCATCGCGGTGTCCGCACCGAATACAAGGGCGAGGTTGATCTGGTGACCGAAGCTGACCGGGCCAGCGAAGCCTTGATCGTTGACCGGCTGCGCGCGGCCTTTCCCAGCCACGGCATCTACGGCGAAGAGGGAACGCGCGAGGGACTGGAGTGCGAGTATCGCTGGTATGTGGATCCGCTGGATGGCACCACCAACTTTGCGCATGGTTTTCCGGTCTTCTGCGTCGTGCTGGGTTGCGAGTATCGGCGGCCAGGACTGCTTGCCGAGGAAGATGGAGAGATGGCCGCGGGAGTCATTTACGACCCTCTGCGGGATGAGATGTTTTCCGCCTTGCGCGGAGGAGGAGCGACGCTAAACGGCGAGCCTGTTCACGTCTCCCGGGTCCGTTCGCTGGCTGAGTCGCTGATTGCCACAGGTTTTCCCAGCAAGAAGCGGCACAACAGCCCCAATGTGCATTTCTACCAGGAGTTCACGCTGCGCTCCCATGGGGTGCGCCGGGC